>JASHUC010000118.1 GCA_030040235.1 Gammaproteobacteria bacterium
CCTGTCGCCCTCATGTACCACGGCGTCCCGCACGTCGTCATGCTGGCCACCCCCGCCGATCTCGTGGACTACGCCTACGGCTTCACCCTGACCGAGGAGCTCGTGGCGAGCCCCGACGAGATTCGCGACGTGGAGGTTGAGCCCACGAGCGAGGCGGTCGAGGTGCGGATCTCGATCGCCTGGGAGCGCTTTCCGGAGCTGCTGCGGCGCCGGCGTAACCTCACGGGCCGCACGGGCTGCGGCCTGTGCGGTGCCGAGACCCTCGAGGAGGCGATCCGCGAGCGCGCGCGCGTCTCGGGTGGGCCTACGGTCGACATCGCCGAGCTCCACGCGGCGATCGCGCAGCTCGAATCGCTCCAGCCGCTCAACGCCCGCTGCGGCAGCGTGCACGCGGCCGCGTGGGTCATCCCCGGGCGAGGCATCCGTTGCGTCCGCGAGGACGTCGGACGCCACAACGCGCTCGACAAGGTCATCGGCGCCCTGGTGCGTGCGCGGATGGATCTGGGCGCGGGCTACCTCCTGGTGACGAGTCGCGCGAGCTACGAGATGGTGCAAAAAGCGGCCGCGGTCGGCGTCACTTTCCTCGCCGCATTCTCGGCGCCTACCGCGCGCGCCATCCGCTACGCGAAAAGCAGCGGCCTCACGCTCGTGGCCTTTGCCCGGCGGGACCGCCATGTGGTCTATGCCCATCCCCATCGCGTCGTGGGGCAGCATCCCCCCGGCGAATAACTGCTATCGGCACAAACGATTTGCCGCTGCTGCGGCGCAACCGCTACCGTTGAGCCGCACTTCGGGGCACCCCCATGGACCTCGCCAGGAATCAAGCCGTCTCGAGCCTGCGGTCGAGCGATAGCACCGGGTCGCCGCCACCCGATTCCACGCCGTTCCGGTTCTACGACAATCGCCAGAAATATCTGGCGTTCATCAACACCTGCAACGAGAAATCCGCCGTCGCGCGGCGCGCCATCCAGGAGCTCGCGCACGTGAGGCCCACGCCACCCGCCATTCGGGTGTTCGATGCCGGCATGGGCGATGCCACCGTGCTCTCGCGGTTGATGCGCGGCACGCATCGCATGTTCCCCACCGTGCCTCTGTCGGTCGTCGCCAAGGAAATCAGCCTCGAGGACGTGCGGCTCGGGCTCGAGAAGATGCCGGACCGCTTCCAGGAGCATCCCGCGACGCTGCTCGTGGTGACCAATCTCAACTACGCGGAGGCCCCGCGCCTCATGCCGCGCGACACGCACCTCGCCGCGGCGCTCAACTGGCAGGAAGTGCGGCTCACCGGGAACTCCGCGCACGAGTACGCCGAACAGATCGAGGAGCTCGGCCCGACGCTCGATTACGGCTGGCAGACCCGCTCGAGCCCCAAGACGGGCAACCCGGTGTACCTGCGGCCCTCGGTGCTGGTGGTGTACCGCGAGGACCACAAGTTCCTGCTCGATTCGGTCATCCCCAAGCCCGGCAGAATCTTCGAGAACTATGATCTGATCGTCGCCTCCCAGCCGTGGCGCGCGCGCATGTCGGCGGAGTTCAAGGCGCAGAAGGTGCTCGCGCCGCTCGTGCGCAGCCTCGCCCCGGGCGGACGGCTGCTCGCCATCCAGTCCTGCGGACGCGACCCGGCGCTCGAGATCATTCAGAAGCTCTGGCCGGGAGAGAATCCCTTCCAGGTGGACCGCCACGAGCTGCTCGCGGCGCTCAAGAGCGAGCTGGGGCGCGACGCGCGCGACTTCACCCTCGCAGCGCTGCCGGACGAGAAGGCGGTCTTCCGCTACGAGATGCACACGCTGCCTTCGGAGATCGGCAGCCGGATCGGAACCTCGACGCTCTTTGCAGCCTGGAACGCCGCGATCTACGTCAACCAGATCGAGGACGAGCGGCTCGACTCGGTCGTGCAGAACGGTGCCTATCTCGAGGCGACGCAGCAGGTGCTGCAGAGGCACGGCGGCCTGTGGTTCAACGACGAGACGTTCGTCGTCACGCGCCGGCGCGCCTGATCCCGAGAGGCCCGCCGCTCCCCAGATCCCTTTATCCTTTCACACCATGCGAGATTCCCACCGCCCATGAATGCCACCGTGAACGCGCAGGCGAACGAAGCCGAGCTCGCAGGCTCGGAGCTCAAGCGCCGCATCATCGATTTCGCTCGCGACACCTCGACGGAAATCTCGCCCCACGATGAGGGGCTCGTGCCCGAGCTTGCGCAGATCCTGCCGCCGGGGACGACGGTCTACGTCGCCCATACCCCCAAGGCCTCCGTGGACGATGTGGTGCGGGTCGCCTCGAGCGTGCGCGCGACCGGCCTGAACGCCTCACCGCATATCGTGGCGCGCCGCATCGACAGTGAACGCACGCTGCGCGAGGCGCTGCGCCGCCTGCGCGAGGCAGGCGTCGAGCAGGTGCTGCTCGTGGCCGGCGACCGCAATCCTCCGGCGGGCGAGTTCACGAGCACCCTCGAGATCCTCGCGACCGGCGCACTCGCCGAGCACGGCTTTCGCACGATCGGTGTCGCCGGACATCCGGAGGGTCATCCGGCGGTCGGCCCCGAGACGCTGTGGAGCGCTCTTGCGACCAAGCAGGAGTTCGCCGAGCGCACCGGGACGAAAGTGCACATCGTCACGCAGTTCAGCTTCAATCCGGCGGCGGTGTGCACCTGGGACCGCCAGCTCACCGAGCACGGCATCAAGCTCCCCGTGCACATCGGCATCGCAGGTCCCACACCGCTCCCGAAGCTCATCAAGTTCGCCGTCCAGTGCGGCATCGGCGCATCGCTCGGCGCCCTCAGCAAGGGCATGGGCCTCGTCGGCCGGGTGGCCGGACTCGCCACCTCGCCCGATGAGATGCTGATCGAGCTCGTGCGCCGCTGCGCGCGGCCGGGGACTTCGCACATCGTGCATCCGCATTTCTACGCCTTCGGCGGCATCGCAGCGACGGCGCGCTGGCTGCGCGGGGTGGTGAACGGCGAGTTCCAGCTCGAGAAGAACGACGAGAAGTTCACGGTGCAGGCGTGAGCGGCCGGGCGCTCATCTGTGGATCGGTCGCCTACGACACCATCATGGTGTTCGACGGCCGATTCCGTGAGCACATCCTGCCCGACAAGATCCACATCCTGAACGTGTCGTTTCTCGTGCCGCAGATGCGCCGCGAGTTCGGCGGTTGCGCGGGCAACATCGCCTACAACCTGCGGCTGCTCGGTGATGTCGGCTATCCCATGGCGACGGTGGGCCACGACTTCGGCCCGTACGCCGAATGGATGGCAAGGAACGGCGTGCCGCGCGATCACGTGCGCCTCGTCGAGGGCGAGTTCACCGCCCAGGGATTCGTCACGACCGATCTCGATGACAACCAGATCTGGGCATTTCATCCCGGAGCGATGCAGCAGTCACACCTCAACCGGGTCACCGACGCTCCGGGCGTCACGCTCGGGATCGTGGCGCCGGATGCTCGCCAGGGCATGCTCGAGCACGCCGAGCAGTTTGCGCGGGCCCGCGTTCCCTTCGTCTTCGACCCCGGCCAGGGCCTGCCGCTGTTTGACGGCGGGGAACTGCGCAGATTCATCGAGCAGGCGCGCTGGGTCGCGATGAACGATTATGAATGGCAGGTCGTTCAGCAGCGCACCGGCTGGTCGGCGGCCGATGTCGTGCGGCGCGTCGAGGCGCTCATCGTCACGCGCGGCGCCGAGGGGTCGGTCATCCACACCAAGAGCGGCGAGCTCACGATTCCCTGCGCGCGGGCGCGCGCCGTCGTCGATCCGACCGGGTGCGGCGATGCCTACCGCGCCGGGCTGCTTCACGGGCTGCTCCGCGAGCTCGACTGGGAGCTCACCGGACGCGTCGCCTCGCTCCTCGGGGCGCTGAAGATCGAGACACGCGGCACGCAGAATCATCGGTTCTCCGCCGCCGAATTCGCACGGCGCTTCGAGGAGAGCTTCGGCACGGCCTTGCCCGCCCAGGCGCTCCCTTCCGGGCGCGCGGCAAGCCCGGAGGCTGCTAATCTCTAGGGGGCCGTGCAGCTCAGCCGCACCGGCCCGAAGCCCCCACACTTCTAGGACTCAACATTCCCATGGCTAGCAACTATCTGTTCACATCAGAGTCGGTTTCCGAGGGCCACCCGGACAAGATGGCGGATCAGGTGAGCGATGCGGTGCTCGATGCCATCCTCACCGCGGACAAGCGCGGGCGCGTGGCGTGTGAGACGCTCGTGAAGACCGGTATCGTCGTGGTCGCCGGCGAGGTGACCACCACCGCATGGGTCGATGTCGAAGCGCTCGTGCGCCGCACGGTGCTCGACATCGGCTACAACAGCTCCGAGATGGGCTTCGACGGGGCGACCTGCGGGGTGATCAACGTGATCGGCAAGCAATCCCCCGATATCGCCCAAGGTGTCGATCGCAAGGACGAGCGCAAGCAGGGCGCGGGCGATCAGGGCCTGATGTTCGGCTACGCCACGAACGAGACCGATGTGCTGATGCCGGCCGCGATCAATCTCGCGCATCGGCTCGTCAAGCGTCAGGCCCAGGTGCGCAAAGCGGGCAAGCTCGAGTGGCTGCGCCCGGATGCCAAGAGCCAGGTGACGCTGCGCTACGAGGACGACCGTCCCGTCGGGCTCGAGGCGGTCGTGCTCTCGACGCAGCACAGCCCCGAGGTCTCGAACAAGGTGCTGCGCGAGGCGGTGATGGAGGAGATCCTCAAGCCGGTGCTGCCCGCCAAGTGGATCGACAAGCGCACCAAGTACCACATCAATCCCACCGGACGGTTCGTCGTCGGTGGCCCCGTCGGAGACTGCGGGCTCACCGGACGCAAGATCATCGTCGATACCTACGGCGGATTCGCGCGTCACGGGGGCGGTGCCTTCTCGGGCAAGGACCCCTCGAAGGTCGACCGATCCGCCGCCTACGCGGCACGCTACGTCGCGAAGAACATCGTGGCGGCGGGCCTCGCCGAGCGCTGCGAAGTGCAGCTGTCCTACGCGATCGGCGTCGCCGAGCCCACCTCGATCATGCTCGAGACCTTCGGTACGAGCCGCCTCTCGCGCGACCGGCTGACGCAGATCGTGCGCAAGCACTTCGACCTCACCCCGTATGGATTGCGGGAGATGCTCGATCTGGTGCGCCCCATCTATCAAAAGACCGCCTCCTACGGACACTTCGGGCGCACCGAGCCGGAGTTCACCTGGGAGAGGACCGACAAGGCGCAGGAGCTTGCCGCGGAGGCGAAAGGGGAAGCACGCGCGGCTTGAGTTCACGGTCGGTACACAATTTCTGGAGTGTGACTCTATGAACGCCAATCTCAAGCCCGCTGCGGGCTTCAAAGACTTCAAGGTCGCCGACCTCGCCCTTGCCGATTGGGGCCGCAAGGAGATCGCCATTGCGGAGTCGGAGATGCCCGCCCTCATGGCCATCCGCGAGGAGTTCGCGGCCCTGACGCCCTTGCGTGGGGCGCGCATCACGGGGTCGCTCCACATGACGATCCAGACCGCCGTGCTCATCGAGACGCTGAAGGCGCTCGGAGCGGAGGTGCGCTGGGCCTCCTGCAACATCTTCTCGACGCAGGATCACGCCGCGGCGGCCATTGCCGCGAGCGGCACGCCGGTCTTTGCCTACAAGGGCGAATCGCTCGAGGAGTACTGGGAGTTCACGCACCGCATCCTCGAGTTCGGCAAGCTCGAGGAGCCCGGCTCGGGCCCGAACATGATCCTCGATGACGGCGGCGATGCGACGCTGCTCGTGCATCTCGGCGTGAAGGCCGAGAAGGACGCCTCGGCCATCTCGCACCCGGCGAGCGAGGAGGAAAAATACCTCTTCGCGGCCATCAAGAAGCGGCTCGCCGCGAATCCCAACTGGTACTCCAAGCGAGCGCAGGAGATCCGTGGTGTGACCGAGGAGACCACGACCGGCGTGCACCGTCTCTACCAGATGGCGAAGGAGAAGCGGCTGCTCTTTCCGGCGATCAACGTCAACGACTCGGTCACCAAGAGCAAGTTCGACAATCTCTACGGCTGCCGCGAATCGCTCGTGGACGGCATCAAGCGCGCGACCGATGTGATGATCGCCGGCAAGGTGGCGCTCGTGTGCGGGTACGGCGATGTGGGCAAGGGCTCGGCGCAGGCGCTGCGCGCGCTCTCGGCGCAGGTGTGGATCGCCGAGATCGATCCGATCTGCGCGCTGCAGGCGGCGATGGAAGGCTATCGCGTCGTCACCATGGATTACGCGGCCGACAAGGCCGATATCTTCGTGACGGCGACCGGCAACTTCCACGTGATCACGCACGATCACATGAAGCGCATGAAGAACAACGCGATCGTCTGCAACATCGGCCATTTCGACAACGAGATCGACGTGGCCGCGCTCGAGCAGTACAAGTGGGACGAGATCAAGCCGCAGGTCGATCACGTGATCTTTCCGGACGGCAAGCGGATCATCCTGCTCGCTCGCGGCCGGCTCGTGAATCTCGGCTGCGCGATGGGACACCCGAGCTACGTGATGAGCTCTTCATTCGCCAATCAGACGCTCGCACAGATCGAGCTGTACACCCACGCCGCGAAGTATCCGGTCGGCGTGTACACGCTGCCGAAGCATCTCGACGAGAAGGTCGCGCGGCTGCAGCTGAAGAACTTGAACGCCGTGCTCACCGAGCTCACGGACGTTCAGGCCCGCTACATCGGGGTCCCGAAAGCGGGTCCGTACAAGTCGGATCATTACCGGTATTGATGATGAACGAGACGGCGAAAGCCGAGACGGGCACCGGCCCGATCGTGCTCGATGGCAAGGCGACGGCCGCGAAGGAGCGCGCGCGCACCGCGGAGCGGGCCGCCGCGTTCGCGGCCAAGGCCGGGCGCAGGCCCGGCCTTGCGGTCGTGCAGGTGGGCGACAACGCGGCCTCGACCGTCTACGTGCGCAACAAGCGTAAGTCGTGCGGGGAGGTCGGCATCGAATCCTTCGCGCACGATCTGCCCTCGAGCACCCCCGCGAGCGAGCTGCTCGACCTCGTTGCGAGACTCAATCACGACGATCGCGTGGACGGCATCCTCGTGCAAATGCCGCTGCCGAAGGGAATCGAGTCCGACCGCATCGTGGATGCGGTGGATCCGGCGAAGGACGTGGACGGATTCCATCCGACCAACACCGGCCTGCTCGCGCAGAAGCGGCCGCGGCTGCGGCCCTGCACGCCCTACGGGGTGATTCGCCTCGCCGAGGCCTATCGAATCGCGCTCACCGGCTTGCGCGCCGTGGTGGTGGGCGCCTCGAACATCGTCGGCCGTCCCATGGCCCTCGAGCTGCTGCTCGCCCGCTCGACCGTCACGGTCTGCCATACCGGCACGCGCGATCTGCGCTCCGAGGTCGAGCGCGCCGAGGTCCTGGTCGCGGCGGTGGGCAAGCCGCACTTCGTTCCCGGTGAGTGGATCCGCCCGGGCGCGGCGGTTTTCGACGTCGGCATCAACCGGTTACCGTCGGGAAACCTGGTGGGCGACGTGGAGTACGAAGCCGCAGCGCAGCGGGCGCGGTGGATCACGCCGGTGCCGGGCGGGATCGGCCCGATGACCATCGCGATGCTGCTGTCCAACACCGTCGATGCCGCCTACTGGCGCACAGGGCTGTAATCGCGGCATCATGACAGGCTGCATCATCGCGTAAAGGTGCAGTCATGCTCGGACGCCTCCTCGGCATTGTGTTGGCGGTGATCGGCGCGTTCGCGGTCGGGGGCATTGCCCTGCACCGCCACGAGCCGATCAATGCGATGTGGCTCATCGTCGCCGCGGTCTGCATTTACACCATCGGCTACCGCTTCTATGCCGCGTGGATCACGGCGCGGGTGTTCGAGGCCAATTCGAGGCGCGCGTGCCCGGCCGATCGCCTCAACGACGGGCGCGACTTCGTCCCGACGCACCGCTGGATCGTCTTCGGACATCACTTCGCGGCGATCGCCGGCCCCGGCCCGCTCGTCGGCCCGACCCTTGCAGCGCAGTTCGGCTATCTCCCCGGGACGCTCTGGATCCTGTTCGGCGCGGTGCTCGGCGGGTGCGTCCAGGACATGACGATCCTGTTCCTGTCCACGCGCCGCGACGGGCGCAGTCTCGGCCAGATGGCGCGCGATGAGCTCGGCCCCTTCGGCGGCTTCGCGGCGCTCGTCGGTACGCTCCTCATCATGATCATCCTCATCGCCGTGCTCGCCCTCGTGGTGGTGAATGCGATGAAGGGCAGCCCCTGGGCGACGTTCTCCGTGGCCGCCACCATCCCGATCGGCATCCTGATCGGCATCTACTTGCGCTATCTGCGGCCGGGCCGCGTGCTCGAGGCCACGGTCATCGGCATGGCGCTGCTCATTCTCGGCGTGGCCGCCGGCGGTTGGGTGGATCAGAGCGCGACGCTGCGGCCGCTGTTCGACTGGTCCGGCCCCGGGCTCGCGGAGTTCGTGATCGCTTATGGATGGGTCGCGGCGATCATCCCCGTGTGGCTGCTGCTCGCACCGCGCGGCTATGTCTCGACCTTCCTCAAGCTCGGTGTGATCGGGCTGCTCGCCGTCGCGATCGTCGTGATCCATCCCGAGCTCAAGATGCCCGCGCTGACGCAGTTCACGCACGGCAACGGCCCCATCTTCGCCGGCAAGATCTTCCCCTTCGTCTTCATCACGATCGCCTGCGGGGCGGTCTCGGGCTTCCATGCGCTCATCTCGAGCGGCACCACGCCGAAGATGATCGGCGATGAGAACGACGTGCGCCTCGTCGGCTACGGCAGCATGGCGCTCGAGTCCTTCGTCGCCATCATGGCGGTGATCGCGGCGACGCTGCTCGATCCCGGCGTGTTCTTCGCGATCAACACGGGCGCCGGGATCGTCGGGGCGACGCCCCAGGCCGCCGTCGCGACGATCTCGAGCTGGGGATTCCCGGTGACGGTCGATCAGATGCAGGGTCTCGCGCGCGAGATGGGCGAGCACACGCTCTTCGCCCGCACGGGTGGTGCGCCGTCGCTCGCGGTCGGCATGGCGACCATCTTCAGCTCGACCTTCGGCAAGGGACTGCTCGCGATGTGGTACCACTTCGCGCTCATGTTCGAGGCGGTGTTCATCCTCACGACCATCGATGCGGGGACGCGCGTCGGGCGGTTCATGCTGCAGGATTTCCTCGGCCACTTCTGGAAGCCGCTCGGCCGGGTCTCGTGGTACCCCTCGGTGCTGGCGACGAGCGCCGTCATCGTCGCGGCGTGGGGCTACTTCCTCTACATCGGCGTGATCGACCCGAACGGCGGTATACACATTCTCTGGCCGCTCTTCGGCATCGCGAATCAGATGCTCGCCACCATCGCGCTCTCGGTCGCGACGGGGATCCTCATCAAGTCCGGTAAGCTCAAGTACTCGTGGGTGACCGGCGGGCCCCTCGCGTGGCTCGCGATCGTCACGACGGTCGCGGCCTGGCAGAAGGTGTTCAGTGCCGACCCGAACCTGGGTTTCTTCTCCGGCGCAGCCGATATGGCCCACAAGCTCGCGATCGGGGCACTCTCACCGGATCGAGCCGCGGTCGCCTCGAAGCTCATCTTCAATCAGCAGCTCGATGGCTGGCTCACCGTGATCTTCACGCTGATCGTGTGGCTCATCATCGCGGACATGCTGCGGGTCGCGGTGCGCTCGGTGCGCGGGCTGCCGACGCTCGCGAGCTCGGAGGCGCCTTTCGTCGCCCGCATCCACCAAGCGGCGCACGGCAATGGCATCCCGGCGACGGGCGGGACGGCGGCAACATGACCGCCATATCCACCGCGGTGCTCGGATCGAGGGTCGTCACCTCGCTGCGCGCGCTGTGGCGCGGGCTGCGTGCCGTGACGGGCGACGACGCTTACGAGCGTTACCTCTGCCATCATGGCGAGCAGCATCCCGGGTCGCCCCCGTTGTCACGGCGGGCGTTTTACGTGGCCGAGCAGCAGCGTCAGTGGAACCGCATCAACCGCTGCTGCTGAGAGGCGAGGATTGAAATGGCAGAGATGATTCAAGAGAGCCATCCGTTAGGGGAGGGCGAGGAGGGGCTCGATGAGAGCCGGCGCAAGCTCCTGCTGGGTGCCACCACGCTCGTCGGGGCGATCGGCGTGGCCTTCACGGCGGTGCCGTTCATCGAGTCGTGGCTACCCTCGGCGCGGGCCGTGGCGCTCGGCGCCCCGACCGAGGTCGACCTTTCGAAGATCGAGCCCGGGCAGATGATCATCGCGGTGTGGCGGCGCAACCCGATCTTCGTCGTCCACCGCACGCCCGAGATGATCGCGCAGATCTCCGGGCATGACAGTGAGCTCAAGGACCCGGACTCCGAGAACACCCGGACCATTGCCGGACTGCCCGTGCCCCAGCCCGCGTACTGCAAGAACGCGATGCGCTCGCGGGTGCCCGAGTGGTTCGCCTGCATCGGCACCTGCACGCACCTCGGCTGCCTGCCGAAGCCGTACTTCGACGCCCACGATCCGGAGATCGGCGCGTCCTGGCCGGGCGGATGGCGTTGCCCTTGCCACGGCTCGCGCTTCGATCTCGCCGCGCGCGTGTTCGACGGCTCCCCCGCGCCGACCAATCTCAACATCATGCCCTATGCGTTCGAGGGCACGACGAAGCTCATCATCGGCGTGGACACGGCCGCGGAGGCGGCAGCGCAGGGCTCCTGACGGGATCTGGGCAACGTCGGTGAGGCGGGGGCAGTGGCTTCTCAAGCCGTCGCGGTAGCGGGCGCCCGCGCGCCTGAGACGCTCTCGCTGACGAGCAGCTCCGCGATCTGCACCGCGTTGAGCGCCGCACCCTTCAGGAGCTGATCGCCGGAGACGAACAGGGCTATCGAACGGCCGGTCGGATCACTCGTATCCTGGCGAATCCGTCCGACGAGGATCGGGTCCTGGCCGGAGGCATCCCGTGGCATGGGAAAGTGGTTGCGCTCCGGGTCGTCCACCAGCTGAACACCGGGCGCCGATTGCACCAGCTCGCGCACCTTCGCCGGCGTGATGGGCCGCTCGCATTCGAAGTAGATGGCGATCGAATGCGCACGCAGCACCGGTACCCGCACGCACGTTGCGGCAATCCGGATGCCGCTGTCGCCAAAGATCTTGTGCGTCTCGCGCACCATCTTCGTTTCTTCTTCGTTGTAGCCGGTCTCGGGATCGATCTTCGAGTTGTGGCTGAAGAGGTTGAAGGCGTACGGATGCGGCAGCACCTGGTTACGGTAGGCGCGGCCCTCGAGATAAGCGCGTGTGGACTCGCGCAGCTCCTCCATCGCCGCGGCGCCGGCTCCGGAGGCGGCTTGGTAGGTCGCAACGATCAGGCGCTCGATGGGATTCATGCGCTGGATCGGCCAGAGCGGGGTAATCGCGATGATGGTCGAGCAGTTCGGGTTGGCAACGATGCCCCGATGCTCGCGCAGCGCCTGCGGGTTGATCTCCGGCACGACGAGCGGCACCCCCGGGTCGGTGCGAAACGCGGAGGAGTTGTCCACCACCACCGCGCCCGCCGACACCGCCATGGGAGCAAAGCGCTTGGAGATCGCCGCACCCGCGGAGAACAGCGCGAGATTCACGCCGCGAAAGCTCTGCTCCTCGAGCGGATGCACCGGCAGCGGCCTGCCACGGTACGGCAGCGTCCGCCCTGCGGAGCGTGCCGAGGCGAATAGCCGAAGCTGCGAGAGCGGGAAGCGCTGCTTCTCGAGACACTGAATCAATTCGACGCCGACGGCGCCCGTGGCGCCGACGATCGCCACCACGGGCGCGGATGGAGAGGACAAGCGGTTCTTCAAGCCGTCGAGCGTGCGGGGCTCGTGTGAGAGGGGTCGCGCCCGCCCATCACGGCGCGGCGTGCTTTCTTACGGCGGGCGCCCTTCGATCCGGAGATCGCAGCGACCTGCGCAGGAGGAGCGATGGTAATCCGGTGCACCAGGGACAGACTGCCACAGACGGGACAACGGCTCGCCCAGCTCGGAGATTCCCGCCCGCATGTCCCACATATCCGTGCGTGCTCGAATGCCATGGCCAATGCCTCCTTGGATTGAGACCCGATTTCGGTACGTTCCCGAAATGGAGGGGGGCGGAATTTTAGCGGATCACGCTTCCCGCCGCGAGCCCTGGGGGGGGTGCCGGGGCGCCCCCACCGGGTCGTGAAACCTCTGCGTGGGCGGCGCGCCGGGGTCTAGGTGCAGCCTAGGGTGGGGCGAACCCGTACTTATGGAAAATGGCCCGCGCAGCCGAGCTCGAGAGGAAATCGACGAAGCGGACCGCATCCGCCCCGGAGCCGGCGACGGCGGCGGCAGGGTAGGTGATGGGCGGGTGCGAGGCCGGCGGAAAGAGATCGACGATACGGACACGGGGCTCGATCAGGGCGTCCGTCCGGTAGACGATGCCGAGCGGCGCCTCATCGTGCGCCACGTACTCGAGCGCGGCGCGGACGTCCTCGGCGGGGAGCAGCCGGCCGGCAACGCTGTCCCAGAGCCCGAGCGAAACGAGCGCGGCGCGGGCGTAGAGGCCTGCGGGGACCGAAGCCGGCTCGCCGATCGCGAGGCGCCCGGCGCCGAGGGCCGCGGCGAGCGCACAGTGCGGGGCGAGCTTCAGCTCGATGCGGCTGGCGGCGGGGGCGATGAGCGCGAGACGGTTGCTCGCGATGTTGCGTCGCGTGGCTTGATCGATCAGGTGGCGATCCTGCAGCGCATCCATCCATCGCGTATCGGCCGAGACGAAGACGCCGGCGGGAGCCCCCGCCTCGATCTGGCGCGCGAGCGTCGAGCTGGCTGCAAAGGAGAACTCGACCGGCTCTCCGGTCTTCTGGGTGTAGACGCGGCCGATGCCGCGGGCAGCCTCGGTGAGGGATGCCGCGGCGAAGACGAGCAGCGGGCCGGGCGTGGCGCGGGCGCTGCGCCCGCCGACCCATGCGCCGGCCGCCAGGGCAAAACCGAAGCCGAGTACTTCTCTCCGTCCTACGGTCCCGTGCGCGCTCATGCCTCGTATTCTGCGCTAACATCGTCGGCGTGACTCAGCGCGATGGCCCCTTCGGCGTGCGGCTGCGGATCGATCTGGCTCCGGGAAGCTCGATAGGCCCGGGAAAGATCGCGCTGCTCGAGCACATCGAGGCGAGCGGCTCGCTCTCGCAGGCCGCGCGTGAGCTCGGGATGAGCTATCGCCGCGCGTGGCTGCTGCTCGATGATCTCAACCACGCGTTCGGTGAGTCGGTCAGCACGGCGAGCGTCGGCGGGACGCGGGGTGGCGGGGCCAGGTTGACGGATTTCGGGCGCAGATTGATCGCTTCCTATCGCGAAGTGGAGCACGCGAGCCAGGATCTGGCGGCGGCACGCCTCGCCTGGCTCGCAGGCATCCCCGCCGCGACGCGGGCGCTCAGATCGATCTCGCCTCGGCCCCTGTCGCGCCCGCCCGGGCGTTCCCCCCGGCGGCCGGCTGCGGGCTCGCCTGGCCGGCGAAGTACACGTGACCGCGTAGCGAAACGGTCTTCACCAGCACCCATACCCGGCGGCCGACGCTGAGGCCGAGCTCCGCGGTCGCGCTCGAGGTGACCTGGGCGATCACGCACGGTCCGCCGATGTCGATCTCCGCGAGGTAGGTCTGGCCTGCATCGGGCGTAAGGCTCGCGAGCGTGCCTTCGAGGCAATTACGCACGCTCAGGCCGCGCGGCGACTCGACCGCGAGAATCAGGTCTCGTGCGAGGAGCTGCACCCGCACCCGCTGTCCGGGGACGAGCCCTTCGCCCTGAATGTTGAGACTGCCACCGCCGACCTTGATGCGGGCGAGTCCGCTCGCGGAGTCGACGGAGGCGATCTCTCCCTCGATCACCGCGCCGAGCGCCTCCGCTCCGATCATCGCGCGCAGCTCCGGGTTGCGGCTGACCGCGACAATGTCCCCCTGCGCCACGACCGAGCCGGCACGCAGCAGCACCACATGCGCGGCGAGCCGCAGGACTTCCTCGAACTGGTGACTGACATAGATCATCGGGATCGAGAGCCGGTCGCGCAGCCGCTCGAGATACGGCAGCAGCTCCTCGCGGCGCGCGAGATCGAGCGAGGCGAGTGGCTCATCGAGCAGGAGCAACCGGGGATGGCAGAGCAGCGCCCGGCCGATCGCAACGCGCTGGCGCTCCCCGCCGGAGAGCTGGCGGGGCCGGCGGGCGAGCAGCGGGCCGAGGCCGAGCAGCTCGACCGCCTCCTCGAAGGGGATGTGCACCTCCCCGGCCGGGGAGCGCTTCTCCCCGTAGCGCAGGTTTCCCTGCACATCGAGATGCGGGAAGAGGCGTGAATCCTGGAACACATACCC
>JASHUC010000119.1 GCA_030040235.1 Gammaproteobacteria bacterium
GAGCGGGCGTCGTGGTCGCGGCGGTCTGCGCGCCGGCCTTACCGATGAACAGGGCACTTAGCACGCACACGCACGCAAGCGTGCGCGCGAACGGAGTCCGCGTCTGCATGTGATCTCCCCTGGGCTTGTTCTCGTCGTGACCGTCGCTCGCGACGGTCTTGTCATCGACTAATACGCGCCTGCCGGCAGCCTCCCTCCGCGGGTGCGCATCGGAACTTGACAGTCATCCAGTTGACCCAATATCTTGTGTCTGCCAGCGGTGCCAACCCCAAGGGGTTGGCTCAATAGGGAATCCGGTGACGCCTCGACCGAGGCCATTCCGGAGCTGTCCCGCAGCGGTAACTGGGACGAACGATGCGTTGAGCACTGGGCCTCACCGGCCCGGGAAGCAGCATCCAGTAGGCCGAAGCGTTCGCGCTTCAACACCCGGAAGCCCGAAGACCTGCCGCGGCCATTGCGCGAGGCGCAGTGCACGGCTATCGGGCTCTCGCGGTTGGAGCGGCCGGGACGATGCAAGCTGGCAAGGCGGCGTCGTTTTCCGTCCCGATCCCCTCGCGAGTCCATTGCAGGGGGGAAGAACCGATGACGCTCACGCTCGCGCAAGATGGTCCGGTCGCCCCGGCGGGCACGTCGGGCAGGGAGCCGGCGCCGGATCAGCCTTCGCTTCGCCTGACGCCGCCGCCGGGCGCGCGCACTCAGATGGCGGTGACCAAGCGCAGCGGCGAGCGCGAGCTCGTCGATGTGAACAAGATCGTGCGCGCAGTGACCCGCTGCTGCGATGGGCTCACGGATGTGGACCCGATGCGCGTCGCGCTGAAGACCATCGCCGGATTGTATGACGGTGCAACCACGCGGGAGCTCGATGAGCTGTCGATTCGAACCGCCGCGTCGTTCATGTTCGAGGAACCGGGCTACTCGAAGCTTGCCGGCCGGCTGCTGAGCGGGTTCATCGACAAGGAAGTCCGGGGACTCGGCGTGTACTCGTTCTCGCAGTCGATCCGGCTCGGGTACGACGTGGGGCTCATCAACGAGCGCGTGGTGAACCTCGTGGAAGCGCACGCCCGC
This sequence comes from Gammaproteobacteria bacterium, assembly GCA_030040235.1. The sequence continues at coordinate 1,066 of JASHUC010000119.1, forward strand.
AAGCTCAACGACTCCGTCGCCGCCGAACGCACGCAACAGATCGAGTACTTCGGGCTGCGCACGCTCTACGACCGCTACCTGCTCAAGCACCCGACGCGCCGGTATGTCATCGAGACGCCGCAGCACTTCTGGATGCGCATCGCGATTGCCCTGAGCCCGACCGTGACGGAAGCCCTCGAACTTTACAGCCTGTTCTCCAATCTCGATTACATCGCGAGCTCGCCGACGCTGTTCAACGCCGGCACGCGGCATGAGCAGCTCTCGAGCTGTTTCCTGCTCGACTCGCCCGAGGACTCGCTGGAGGCGATCTACGACAAATACAAGGATATCGCGCAGCTGTCGAAGTTCTCGGGAGGAATCGGCGTAGCGTGGCACCGCGTGCGCTCGGAGGGCTCCCTGATCAGATCGACCAACGGCCTCTCCAACGGAGTCGTGCCGTGGCTCAAGACCCTTGATTCCTCGGTGGCCGCGGTGAACCAGGGCGGCAAGCGCAAGGGCGCCGCGTGCGTGTATCTCGAGCCCTGGCATGCGGACATCGAGTCATTCCTCGAACTGCGCGACAACACGGGCGATGAGGGCAGGCGCACTCACCATCTGAACCTCGCGAACTGGATTCCGGACCTGTTCATGCGGCGCGTGGAGGCGGATGAGCCGTGGTCGCTGTTCGATCCGCACGATGTGTCGCAGCTGCCCGATCTATTCGGCGCCGCCTTCGAGGAAGCCTATGTCCAGGCGGAGGCGCAGGGCCTTGCGAGGAAGACCCTCAGAGCTCGCGATCTCTACGCACGCATGATGCGGGTGCTCGCGCAGACCGGCAACGGCTGGATGACGTTCAAGGACAAATCGAACCGCGCCTGCAACCAGACCGCCAAGCCGGGCCAGACGGTACACCTGTCCAATCTGTGCACCGAAATTCTCGAGGTGACGAGTGCCGGGGAGACGGCAGTCTGCAACCTGGGCTCCATCAATCTTGCGCGGCACGTGGGTGCCGAGGGCTTCGAATTCGCGAAGCTTGCCCATACCGTCGATATCGCCGTGCGCCAGCTGGATCGCGTGATCGATCTCAACTACTACCCGATCGGGTCGGCGCGCGCCTCGAACATGCGCTGGCGACCTGTGGGCCTCGGCGTGATGGGTCTGCAGGACGTGTTCTTCCGGCTGCGCCTGCCGTTCGACGGCGAGGCGGCCCGCGAGCTGTCCGCACGGATCGCCGAGGAGATCTACTTCGGTGCGCTGCGCACGTCGATGGAGCTCGCCCGCCAATACGGCGCTCACGACGCCTTTCCGGACACGCGCGCCGCGCGCGGCGAGCTGCAGTTCGAAGCGTGGGGCATCACGCCGAGTGACGTCGCGCGATGGAGCGATCTGCGCGAGGAGATCATGATGCACGGCCTGCGCAACAGCCTGCTGATCGCCATCGCACCGACCGCAACGATCGCTTCGATCGCGGGGTGCTACGAGTGCATCGAGCCGCAGATCTCGAATCTCTTCAAGCGCGAGACCCTCTCGGGAGATTTCCTGCAGGTGAACCGCTATCTCGTGGAGGAGCTGAAGAGCCTCGGTCTCTGGACCGAGGAGATCCGCAACGCGATCAAGCTCGCGGACGGCTCGGTGCAGGAGCTCGAGGAGCTGCCGCTGGAACTTCGAACGATTTACCGCACGGCCTGGGAGCTTCCCATGCGCGCGCTCATCGACCTCGCGGCCGATCGCGGGGCTTTCATCGACCAGAGCCAGTCGCTCAATCTGTTCATCGCGAATCCGAACATCGGCCAGCTCTCCAGCATGTACATGTATGCGTGGAAGAAGGGGCTCAAGACGACGTACTACCTGAGGTCGCGACCCGCCACGAAGATCGCCAAGACCACCGTGCAGGCTCGTGGACCGGACATCGATGGGGGCACGAGTGCGGTCGCCTGCTCGCTCGAAAACCCGCAGGGTTGTGAGGCCTGCCAGTGAACGGTCAGCTGCTCAACCCGGGGTTCGATCTGACCCTGCGGCCCATGCGCTATCCGCGGTTCTACGAGATGTATCGGGCGGCGATCAAGAACACCTGGACCGTGGAGGAGATCGACTTCCAGATCGATCTGGGGCACCTGCGCCAGCGCATGTCGCCTGCCGAGCGCCACCTCATCGAGCGTCTGGTGGCGTTCTTCGCAACCGGTGACTCGATCGTGTCGAACAACCTCGTGATCAGTCTCTATCGGCACATCAATGCGCCCGAGGCGCGGATGTACCTGTCGCGACAGCTCTATGAGGAGGCCCTGCACATCCAGTTCTATCTCACGCTGCTCGACAATTACGTCGTGGACCCCGAGCGGCGCGCGCAGGCATTCGCGGCGATCGAGAACATAGCTTCGATCCGCCGCAAGGGAGAGTTCTGCCAGCGCTGGATGGATGAGGTCTTCTCGCTGGAACGGATCCGATCGAATGAGGACAAGCGGCGCTTCCTGCTGAACCTGAGCTGCTTTGCCGCGTGCATCGAGGGGTTGTTCTTCTTCGGCGCTTTCGCCTACGTGTATTTCCTGCGCTCCCGCGGCCTTCTGCCGGGCCTTGCGGCCGGGACCAACTGGGTCTTCAGGGACGAGAGCGCGCATATGGCCTTTGCATTCGAGGTGATCGATACGGTCAGGCGCGAAGAGCCGGAGCTGTTCGACGCCGACTGGGCGCGAGAGGTCACGGAGATGATCGCCGAGGCGGTCGACTGCGAGTCGCAGTTCGCCGAGGACGTTCTTTCGGGCGGCGTCGTCGGCCTGACGCGCAGCGAGATGCGCCAGTACCTCGAGTATGTCGCGGACCAGCGTCTCACGATGCTGCGCTTGCCACGGCGCTACGGCGCGCGCAATCCGTTTCCCTTCATGCAGCTGCAGGACGTGCAGGAGCTCACGAACTTCTTCGAAAGGCGCGTCTCGGCGTATCAGATCGCGGTGCAAGGGGAGATCTGTTTCGACGCTTCGTTCTGAGGCCGCCACGCGAGCTCGCGTGGCGCTCTTCATGGAGCATGAGGCGAACCTTCTCGGTGAGCATGTTCATGGCCGTCAAGAAGATCGCCCGCTCGCCAGGCGGGACGGCGGAAAGCGATTCACGGTCCAACCGCAGGGTTGCGCTGCGCAACAGCCGGGCGAGTCCCCGGCCGCGCTCGGTCAGGGTGACATCGATGGTTCGCTGGCGCTTCGGGTGGACCGATGCGAGGAGCAGTCCTTGCCGGGTCAGGCGCTTGACCAGCCGGCTCACCTGGGCCTTGTCCAGATTGCCGACCTCGCATATTCGGCTGCACGAGGATCGACCGAGCCCGTGGACGATACCGATGAGCTGGCACTCGGCCGGGTTGAGACTGAACTGTCGCCTGTAGTGCAGCCCCTGCATCCGCCTGGACAACAGTGCCAAGGCGTGAAGCCGGGAGAAAATCAGCGTCCTCGGACCGCCCGACTCACCCATAGGGCCATTCGTCAGCATCTGATCACCTCGTGGGTCGCGACGCTGCGACCCGAACAGATACGCCGCCGAAGGTCGCATCCCTCGGTTTCGAGAGCTCAGGAGATCCCGCGCGGTTCATACCGATTTGACTCTCGGACACGATCCGGCGAGGGATGCGCCGCTCCCAGCCGTATAACGCTTCTATACCGGCTGCCGGGCATGTCGCTCGGCTGCAGACAGTCGGTCGGAACGGGGAGATGACGACAGTGCCACAAGAACGGCTCGGCGCGCTGCTGACGGCAATGGCAATACTCGGGATGTGGAGCCTGCTTCCGGCCGCAGCGCGTGCACAGACCTCCGATCAAGCTCAGACATCTGACCAATCGCAGACCTCCGGGGCCTCGGGAGCGCTCCAGGAAGTCGCGATCAGCGCCACCAAGCTCGACATCACGGAAGCGCAGTCGACTCAGGCGGCCGATGTGGTCACCGCAGCCGACATTTCGGCTGAGGCCCAGACCTCCGTCACCGACACCTTGCGCGAGTTGCCCGGGATCCAGTTCCAGGTCGGCGGGGCGCCGGGCCAGTTCGTCTACCCACGCCTGCGCGGCTTCTCCGACAGCACCCTCTATGTGTTCGACGGTATCACCTGGAATGGCGGCGGCTCGGGCAGCATCCAGTATCTGCTCGGGCAGCTGGATCCGACCATGGTGCAGAGCATCCAGGTGCTGCGGGGCCCGCGCGCGACAACCTATGGTGCCGACACCACCTCGGGAGTGATCGACTTCACCACGCTGGCGGCTACGGGCAGCGGCGCCGATATTTCCGTGGAGGGTGGATCGCTCGACTGGCGCAAGGTTCGCGCGGGCGTCGAGGACCAGCAATCGATCGGTGACGGAACCTGGAACGCTACGCTCAACGCCTCCTACGTGGACAGCGGCGGGGAGTGGCAGTACGAATACACCAAGAACGCAACCGCGATCGGGCGGACGTCCTTCAAGGACGGCGACTTCGAAGTGGGCTCGAGCTTTTACCTCACCGACAACAAATTCCAGTCCGCCGCACTCGATCAGTACTATCCGGGATATCCGGACGGCGACTTCTCGGTGCAGATCCCCGACCCGAGCAACTACGATACGACCAAAGCCGGCATCGGCACCCTCTGGTTCGAGCAGCAGTTCACCACGAACCTGTCACAGAAGCTCACCCTCGGCTACGCCGGGCAGGACTTCAGCATCTTCGACGGCCCACTTCCCAATGGCGGCTTGCTCGGCACATACACCGCACCCTTCAACGGCTTTTCGGACCCGGATTCGGGCTTGACCTACAGCGCTGGGGAGCAGGTACCGGTGTATCAATTTCCCTTCACGGAGAAGACGATCGAGGACAACCAGGAGGCCGATTACAACCTGCGATACCGGACGGATTCCATCTCCGCCCTGCTGGGCGGGACGTACCTTCAGCAGGGCTACGACTCCGAATCGAGCGACAGCAGCTCCCTGCATGCGAGCGAGGCGATCCGCTCAGTCTATGGCGATGCGGCCATCGGCTGGCTGAACAATCAACTGCATACCGAATTCGGTGCACGTCTCGACAGCTACACCGAGTGGAGGGACAAGGCGACCTACAGCGTCGGAGCGACCTATGACCTGCCGTTACCGGGAGGGATGGCGGTTTACACGAATTACGGCACGAGCTTCACGCAGCCGACGCTCGATCAGCTCTATGACCCCATCTACGGCAACAAGCAGATCACTCCGGAGAATGCCGATACCATCGAAGCGGGACTGCGGGGCCGACAGTTCGATGGTCAGCTGACTGAAAGCGTCACGTACTGGCATTCCTATGTCGCCAACGTCGTCACCTTCGACTACGAGATCTACAACCCGCGCATTCCGAGCTCGCTCGGGCCCCCCTTCGGGGAGTACGCCAACGCCGAGGCGGAACGCTCGCAGGGTGTGGAGTTCGAGGCGGCGTACAAGATCACGTCACACCTCACCCTGAATGGCAACTACACCCGAACGGACGCCTATATCTACCAGCCCCCTGCCGGGTGGTCGTACATGATCGAGAACGCCCGCAACATGGGCAATGTAGGACTGACCTGGGCGCAGCCGCAGTTCGACGTCGGCACGAACCTCTTCATGACCGATCACCGCCTGGATTATTCCGGTGAATTCTGGGCTCCGGGCTATGCGCGCCTGGATTTCTTCGGACGCTACCACGTGACGGGCCACTTCGATTTCTATGCTCGCGTGCAGAACGCGCTCGATCACCACATCGTCGAGATCATTGGCTACAAGAATCCCGGGGTCTATTTCGTCGCCGGACTGAGCTACCGACTGGATTGAGGCTTCCGGTTGCACGTCGCGTGAGACACGCGCGCGGCAGGCCGGGGCGGTGGCCGCGCCGGGCACTCTTCCAGGTTCACCTGTGGACCGGGCTCATTTTTGCGCTCTACGTGCTCGTGGTCAGCCTCTCCGGCAGTGCCATCGTGTTCCGGCACGAGATGGATCACGCCTTCTGCGAGCCCGCGTTCGTCTCGCGCCTGGCCGATCTACACGACGATCTGCTCGGCGGCGAGGCGGGCCGCGCGGTGAACGGCCTCGGCGCTGTGCTCGTGGTGTTGATGTGCCTGAGCGGCGCGGTGATCTGGTGGCCGGGCACATCGCGCTGGTGGCGTAGCGCGACCCTGTGGTGGAATGTCCATTGGCGGCGCTTCACCTTCGACCTGCACAATGTGCTTGGCTTCTGGGGCTTCGCGCTGATCCTCATGTGGGCCGTCTCGGGGATCTATTTCGCGTTTCCCAACTCGATCTACAAACTGGCAGATTTTGTCATCGCGCATGGGTCCGGTCGGGTCACGTCCGACACCGTCGATAATCTCATCGATGTGCTGGTGAGACTTCACTTCGGGCGTGCTTTCGGGCTCTGGGTGAAGGTGCTCTGGGTGCTCCTCGGGCTCGTGCCCCCGGCATTGATCGTGACTGGGGCGCTGATGTGGTGGAACCGCGTGCTGCGCAGGACGATGGGGCGCTCCGGCGAGGTCCCGTGCCAGGGAGTGCCGGACGCCAGCGCTTCCTCGCGGTAGCGAGCCGAACGTGCATCCACGCCCCGAGTTCAGCCTCCGCGGATCCGTCAGGTTATGGCTCGTCAGGCTGCACCGCTGGAGCGGCTTCACGATCATGGCGTGCCTGTCGATCGCGGCCGCAACGGGCGTTTGGCTGGTGTTCCGGCAGGAACTGGACCGAGCTCTCCATTCCCGACTGCGCATCGTCACACCGGCGGCGACCTGCTGGTCGGAAGATCAGATCGTCTCCCGCGTCGAGACGGCCTTCCCTGCCGCGCTCGTCACGCTCCTGCAACTGCCGCTGCAGTCCGACGAGTCGGTAGCGCTGGATGTAACGCCGCGTCAGCGCGGCTCGCGACTGGCGTTCGACCGCGTCTACGTCAACGAGTACACCGGCGAACTGCTCGGGCAGCGCAACACGCGAAGCGGCATCACGCTCGAGTCGCTCGACTCCCTGATTCTACGCCTGCACCACGAGCTCCTGGCTGGCCCCTGGGGCTACCGGACCATGGGCGTGGTCGCGTTCGTGTGGCTCATGAGCAACCTCGCAGGCATCGCGCTCGCTTGGCCACGGTTCTGGTTTCCCATACGCGCCGCCAACAGTTACCTGCTGAACTATGACCTGCATCGCCTGGGCGGCGTCTGGCTGCTGCCCCTGCTCACGGTGCTGGCACTCACCGCGGTCGCGTTGAATCTGCCCGAGTACTTTCGCCCCGTCGTTCAGTTGTTCTCCCCGCTGTCGCGACTGCCGGTGGGCGTGCGTAGGCGGCCGGCGATGGCCGTGGTGACATTTGGCGAGGCCGACGCGGCGGTCCACCGGATGTTCCCGGGCGCAAGGACCAACGACATATTTCGCGATCTCGGCAATGGCCGCTACTCCGTGTATTTTCATCTGCCGGAGGATGTGAATCCGCAGGGCGACGACTTCGCCCTGGTTGACCTCGAGACCGGAGAGATCACGGCAGTCCAACGACCCGCTCGCAGCTCCGCCGGAGATCGCTTCATGGCGTGGCTCTATCCGCTGCACACCGGAGCCGCCTTTGGATGGCCGGGCCGCTTGCTGATTGCGCTGGCCGGAATCGTCACCGTGGTGCTGAACGTGACGGGCCTGTACACCTGGTGCGTTCGATGGCAGAAGCGCCGAGGCGCCGATCCGCGCAGGCGCTCCGCGGGAGCCCGGGTCAGTTGATCTCGATCAGCGATGCGTGTTGAGGACTTGTGCCCCCACGTAACCAAACATCACGCCGAGGGAACCCCACAGGACGGTCTGGATACCGATCGAGGCGAGGCGGAAATTCCACAGCGTTACCGCCGGAAAGGTCGATGGGACCTCGTTGATTCCGGGGAGGATGACGAAGAAGGCGGCGATGACGATGAGGTACGCGGCGAGCGCCATCAGCGAGCCATTCCACGCGCCATGTCTTCGCACGAGATACCGCCGCAGCCACAGGGCGCCCAACGTCGAGGCGATCGAGATGGCCATCATGAGAAAGTACAGACCCGTTCGATATTTGATGGTCGCGGGCTCGCCGACGGACGGCGG
>JASHUC010000120.1 GCA_030040235.1 Gammaproteobacteria bacterium
ATGCTGGCGTGGTACTTCGGGCTCATCTCGCCGCACCCTCTCGAGGCAGGCCTGCCGCCGCGCCAGTGAGGGCAGCGCCGCCCGGGGGCGCCTGCCAGGGCAGGCCGCTACAGCCAGTAGACGAAGATGAACAGGCCGAGCCACACCACGTCGACGAAGTGCCAGTACCAGGACACCGCCTCGAAGGCGAAGTGCCGCTGCGGCGTGAAATGGCCGCGCAGCACGCGAAACCAGATGCACACCAGCATGATCGCGCCGATGGTCACGTGCAGGCCGTGGAATCCGGTCAGCATGAAGAACGTCGAGCCGTAAATGCCGGTCGTCAGCTTCAGGCCGAGCTCGCGATAGGCCTCGCCGTACTCGTGCAGCTGCAGGCCGACGAAGGAGAAGCCGAGCACGAAAGTGGCTGCCAGAAACACCGTGAGCAGCCCGCGCTTGCCCTGCCGCAGCGCATGGTGCGCGACGGTCACGGTGGCCCCGCTCGTCAGCAGGATCAATGTATTGATGGCCGGGATCCCGATTGCCGGCATGACCTGGAAGGTTCCATTCGCGAGCCCGCCCATGTGAGCGGGGCCGTTGGTGGGCCAGGTGCCCTCGTAGCTCGGCCACAGGATGAACCGCGTGAAGAACTTGACGCCCTCCCCGCCGAGCCACGGCACCGCCAGAATGCGCGCATAGAACAGCGCACCGAAGAAGGCCCCGAAGAACATGACCTCGGAGAAGATGAACCACATCATCCCCATGCGGAACGAGCGGTCCACCTGCAGGTTGTAAATGCCGTGCTGGTTCTCGCCGATGACCGTGGAGAACCAGAAAATGAACATCGAGATGAGCAGCAGCGCCCCCGGAGCGAACGACCACGCGCCGGCCCAATCGTTGAGATACACGACCGCCCCGACCATGATCGCGAAGAGCGATACGGCCGCGAAAATCGGCCAGGGGCTGCCGTGCGGAATGTAATACTTGGGCTCATGGGGAGCGTGAGCTTGCGCCATAGTCACTTCCTAAAGAGCAACGTTGATGGATGCCGCGCGCCTCACCCCTGCGGCACCGAGGCGTGCGGCGCTCCGGGATGGTGCTCAGCGCGCGAGGCGCGCACGAGCGACATCACGATGAAGGCGACGTAGAAGGCGAGCGCGACCGCCGCGAGGACGATCGCGGTGCGCCGCACCCGCCGGCGTCTGTCGGGGTCATCGTCGGCAGCCATGTTCATCCGGCGCATCCCGCCTATCTCAATGCTCGGCGCCGCGCGCGATCACCGCCTCGGGGGGCGGGTCGCCCCACGAGTGATAGGGGGCGGGCGAGGCGAGCTCCCACTCCAGCCCGTGGGCGCCTTCCCACACCTTGCTGGTGGCGCGCTCGCCGCCGCGCACGCATTTCCAGACGAGGTACGGGAGCAGGAGCTGCGAGAGGCCGAATACGAAGCCGCCGATCGAGGACACCCGGTTCCAGTCGGTGAACTGCACGGCGTAGTCGGGAATGCGTCTCGGCATGCCGGCGAGGCCGAGGAAGTGCTGCGGGAAGTACAGCACGTTCACGGAAATCGCCGAGAGCCAGAAGTGCCATTTCGCGAGGCGCATGTCGTACATGTGGCCGGACCACTTCGGCAGCCAGTAATAGATCGCACCGATGATCGCGAACGCCGAGCCGGTCACCAGGACGTAGTGAAAGTGAGCCACCACGAAGTAGGTGTCCTGGTACTGGTAGTCGGCGGGAACGATGGCGCACATGAGCCCCGAGAACCCGCCGATCGTGAACATGATGAGAAACGCGAGGCCCCACAGCATCGGCGGCTCGAAGGAAAGCGAGCCCTTCCACAGCGTCGCCGTCCAGTTGAACACCTTCACGCCCGTCGGAATGGCGATGAGCATCGTCGAGAGCATGAAGAACAGCTGCCCTGCGAGCGGCATGCCCACCGTGAACATGTGGTGCGCCCACACGATGAAGGAGAGGAAGGCGATCGAGGCGATGGCGTAGACCATCGCCTCGTAGCCGAAGAGCGGCTTGCGGGCGAAGGTCGGCAGGATCTCGGAGATCACCCCGAACGCCGGCAGGATCATGATGTACACCTCCGGGTGGCCGAAGAACCAGAAGATGTGCTGGAACATCACCGGATCTCCGCCGCCGCTGGCGGTGAAGAACGACGTGCCGAAGTAGTGATCCGTGAGCTGCATGGTCACGGCGCCCGCGAGCACCGGCATCACGGCGATGAGCAGGTACGCCGTGATGAGCCAGCTCCACACGAACAGCGGCATTCGCAGCAGCGTCATCCCGGGAGCGCGCATGTTCATGATCGTCACGATCACGTTGATGGCGCCGAGAATCGACGAGATGCCCATCATGTGAATGGCAAAGATCGTCATGGGGAAGGCGGCGCCGGTCTGCACCATGAGCGGCGGATACATCGTCCAGCCGCCCGCCGGCGCGCCCCCCGGAACGAACAGCGTGCCGATGAGCAGCGTGAAGGCGAAGGGGAGTATCCAGAAGCTCAGGTTGTTGAGCCGCGGGAGCGCCATGTCCGGGGCGCCGATCTGCATCGGGACCATCCAGTTCGCCAGCCCGACCAGCGAGGGCATGATCGCGCCGAAGATCATGACCAGGCCGTGCAGGGTGGTCAGGGAATTGAAGAACGCGGGATCGAACAGCTGCGCACCGGGAGAGTAGAGCTCGGCCCGGATGAGCATGGCGAAGGCGCCGCCCACGAAGAACATCAGGCCGCTGAACACGAGGTACATCGTGCCGATGTCCTTGTGATTGGTCGCGAAGACCCAGCGCCGCCATCCGTGAGGCTTGTGGTCGTGCTCGTCGTGGTCGACGACAACCGATGCGGTGTGCGTGTGTTCAGCCATGGGGATCCCTGTCAAGTACTCAACGCAAGACTGCTGCTGCGATTCGAGCCTGCTGCGGCGGCGATTGTGCCTGCTGCGCCGCCTTCTGCGCCGGTTGCGCCTTCTGCGCGGCGACTTGCGCCTTCAGCCAGGCCGCGAAATCCGCCTTGCTGCGCGCATCGACCACGATCGGCATGAAGCCATGGTCGCGCCCGCAGAGCTCGGCGCACTGTCCGCGGTACACCCCCGGCTTGTCGGCGTCCACCTTGAACCAGGCTTCGTTGATGAACCCGGGAATGGCGTCCTTCTTGACGCCGAAATCGGGCACCCACCAGGAGTGGATCACGTCATCGGCGGTGATCAGGAGGCGGACCTTGGTGTCCACCGGCACCACGAGCGGGTGATCCACGTTGCGCAGGTAGTGCGGCACGGTGTTCGGATCGATGCCCGAATCGAGCTGCCGGGCCGCATCGCTCAGCCGGTCGAGCCGCGAGTAGAGGTTGACGCCGCTGGCGAGGTAATCGTAGTGCCAGCCCCACTGAAAGCCGGTCACCTTGATGGTGAGCTCGGTGTTGCGCAGGTTCTCGATGTGGACGAGGACCCGCGCGGAGGGGATCGCCATCGCGATGAGGATGAGGGTGGGCACGATCGTCCAGATGACCTCCACCTTGGTGTTGTGGACGAGCGTGGTGTCGGGCACGGCGCCCTGGGAATGCCGGAACGTCACGATCGAGTAGATCATGATGCCGAACACCACGATCCCGATCCCGACGCACACCCAGAAGACCATCATGTGCAAGCCATAGATATCGCGCGAGATATCCGTGACGCCGCGCGGCAGGTTGAGCTGGCTCCAGCCGGACTCGGCGTGAGCGGCGCGGCTCATCGAGGCGCTGAGAGCCGCGAGCAGAGGCAGTATTTTCCGGATCATCACTCCAATCTCATGGCCGCGCTCTTCGCGGGCCCGCGGTGTCGACTTCAGAGCTCGCCCTCACGCGAGCGTGGGCGATTCGTTGATGCGGCCGATCAGACGGCTGAGCCGAGCAGCGAGCCCGCGGCGCTCTTCCTCGGTGAGGAAGTCCCCAACCTCGCATTGATGGCCATGTGACTCGATCACGAGCCGACTCGGATAAACGCGCGAGGCAGAGCAACGCAGTTTAACCTGTGCCCAGTGTCGGGGGAACACGACTTGCTTGCAGCGCGCGCCGTTGCATGACTCGACGAGCACGTCGCGGTCGGAAATGGTGATGGTCTGGCGATGCCGCCGGCGATCGAGGCCGGTCTTCAAGGCCCAGGCGAGGCATACCATCTCGAGACCGGCAAACGGAAAAATCGGCCAGAAGCCGAGCACGGCCATCGTTCCGGCGATGGTGAAGGAAACCAAACAGGTGCCCCCGAAGAACCACAGCGCTCCCCGGATGCTCAGCGAGCAGTTCGGAGCGATCTCGATTCGTTGTGGCGCAGCGTCCATGAGCTCGGCGCCTCGATCCGATGCGGTCCCGCCAGCGGCCGCAACGTCGATGGTACCGCCGCAGATTCATTATGCAAGACAAAAGCTTACGGCTCCGCCCGCGGCGTCCGTCACGCGGCCTGAAGCAGCGCAAGCAGCGCATCGACCGCCGCAGCGGGCAACTCCGTTGTTGCCGGCTCGTGCTCGTGCGCGATGAACGCGAGCGGCGGGCGGCCGAGGAGCCGCTCGAGCGTCGCGACGTTCTCCGCCAGACGCTCGAAGGCGGGGTCGAGGTGATTGGCGATCCAGCCGCCGAGGCGCAGCGCGCCGGCCTCGATGGCGCGCGCCGTGAGCTGCGCGTGGTTCAGGCAGCCGAGCCGCAGGCCCACGACGAGCACTACGGGTAAGCCGAGCGCGCGGGCGATATCCGCCATGGTCTCCTGCGCACCGATCGGGGCGAGCCAGCCGCCGGCGCCCTCGACCACCACGCAGTCGGCGCGGCGCGCGAGCGCGCCGAAGGCCTGCGCCAGGGGCGCGATCTCGATCGCGGCGCGCTCCTCGGCCGCGGCGAGGTGCGGGGAAATCGGCGCGCGCAGGCAGTACGGATTGACGAGCGCGTACTCGGCAGGAACGTTTGCCGCCGCGATCAACGCGAGCGCATCTTCGTTGCGCAACCCTGCCGCGGTTGCGGCTGCGCCGGCGGCGACGGGTTTCATCACGGCCACCTTGAGGCCCTGTCGCACCAGCGCCCGCACCGTGGCGACGGCCGCGCGGGTCTTGCCGACGCCGGTATCGGTGCCGGCGATGAAAAAACCCGCGGGCCGGCTCATGAGCGCCGCTCGTTGCGCGCGTTCAGCGAGCGGCGGCGGATCGTCGCCGGGGAGATCCGCACCTCGCCCCGGGGGCCGGGCGGGGAAGTGGCGAGCGGTGCGCCGCCCGCGCTCCAGGCGGCCCCGTACACCACCTCGTAGCTCGCCGGGAGGCGGCCCGCGGTGCGAAAGCTCTCGTAGGCGCTCGTCATCGCCCGCCACTTGCCCTTGCCCGTGAGGCCGCGGGCACGTCCCTGGGCTGCGTTGTGCGCACCGAGCGCCTTGAGGTCGCGGGTGAGGGCGAGCACGTCGGGGTAGGTGAGCTCGATGCGCTCCACATCGAGCACCGGTTCGGCAAAGCCGGCCCGCGTGAGCGCATCGCCCACATCGTGCATGTCGATGAAGTCGTGGACGTGAGGCTCGGTGTCGACCTTGGACCATGCGGCGCGCAGCTCCCGGAGCGTGTCGGGTCCGAGAGTGCTGAACGCGAGAAAGCCGCCCGGCCGCAGCACCCGGCGTATCTCGGTCATCACCCGGTCGAGATCATCGCACCACTGCAGCAAGAGGTTGCTGAAGAGGAGATCGACGCTCGCCTCTTTGAGCGGCACCGCGAAGGCATCCGCGCACACTCGCTCGAAGCGGCGCAAGGGCCGGCTGTGACGGCGCGCCTCGCGCAGCATCCCGGGTGCGAGGTCGAGGGCGATGACGAGCGCACCGCGGTAGCGCCGCCGCAGCTCGCGCGCGGCGCAGCCGGTGCCTGCTCCGAGGTCGAGCACGACGGCGGGCTCGAGCTTGACGAGCTCGAGCCGCTCGAGCAGCTCGGCCCGCACACGCCCCTGGAGCACGGCCGCGCCCTCGTAGCTGGCGCTCGCGCGATCGAACGTGCGGCGCACTCCACGCCGGTCCAGAGAGGAAAGTGAGCCGGAGTCGCGCGAATGCACCGGGGTGCTCCCGTGCATTCAAGCGCTCGCGGGCGCGGGCAGGGACTCACCCAGCGCCTCGACGAGCGCATCCACTTGCGCCTCGCTATGGGCGGCTGAGAACGTGATCCGCAGTCGCGACGCATGGCGCGGCACGGTGGGGGGACGAATCGCCGCAACCCAGAATCCGCGCTCGCTCAGGCGGCGACTGGCGCCGAGGGCGGCTTCGGCGCTGCCGAGCACGACCGGCTGGATCGGTGTGATGGAGGCGGCGAGCGGCACGCGGCGCTCGCGCGCGGCTCGCCGGAAGCGCTCGGCGAGCGCCAGCACGCGCTCGCGCCGCCACGGCTCGCGCTGGGCGATTCCCAGAGCCGCGGCCGC
>JASHUC010000121.1 GCA_030040235.1 Gammaproteobacteria bacterium
AGAACAGCGCCTTGCCGAGCGCGGCCAGCGCCGTGAGGCGGGGAGCGGGCCGGGGTGCGGCGGTTGCCGTCGAGCCCATCGGGAGCGCGAGGCAGGCACCCGCGAGGCAGGCACCGATCGATGCAACCGCTCCGGCGCGCCTTCCATGCCGCCGCTCTCCGTCCATCAGAACTTGAAGAGTGTCATCAGATCGCCCACCGCGGGCCCGTTGACCGGACGGTAAGGGTCCGAAGGAGAGCTGACGGGATTGGGGAGGCGATCGCGGCTACGGCGCGTGAGTGGCGGCAAACCGAAATTGTGCTCGATGAACTTGAGGATGGAGGCGTGATCCTCGTACACGTGATCGATGTGTCCGGAGCGCGCGTAGGGTGAGATCACGATGAGGGGAATGCGGGGTCCGTCACCGAAGAAATCGACCGTTTGAATGTATCCGGAGTCGAAGTGACCGCCGCCCTCGTCGGTCGTGGCGATGATGGCCGTGTGCGCCCAGAGCCCAGGGTGCGCCTGCACCTGGGCGATGATGTTCGCGAGGAAATCCTCGAAGCTCGCGAGCACCGAGTTGCCGGGATGGCCGCTGTCGAGATTCTTCGGCACGACGAAGCTCACCGCGGGCAGACGCCCGCGCTCGAGGTCGGCGCTGAAGTCCGCGAGGCCCTGGAGGTGCCTGCGAAGGCTGCGATGCCTCATCACCGCGCGCGAGCCGACGAGCGGGTCGCCGATGTCGTTGTACTGCAGACGGCGCGCGTCCGCGACCGTCATGTGGAGCCGGTGGACCTCGTCCTTTAGGTCGGCCGCAGCGCGCGCCCCGGTGTACCAGCCCCAGCTCACTCCCCCGGCCGCGAGCCCTTCGGCGATCGTGCGCACCGTCTGCGGCGGATAGAAGTAGTTGTCGGGGCCGAGCGGCTGAAGATGCCCGTCGAGGTCGTAGCCCGCCGAGTAGTTGTTGACGAGGTAGTAGTGTCCGGGCTCGCAATTGCTCGCGACGTGGAGGCCCGCGAGATGAGCGAGAATGGCCGCGACGCCCGGCTGCGCCGGATCGGCGCACTCGACGTAGGAGCCGCCCGAGTAGCCGTCGCGGCGATAGAAATTCTCCGTCCCCGGCTCGGGGTCGGGATCCTCGATCTGGTTGGCCGGGGGCGCTGCAGCCTTGCCGTTCACGTTGAAGAAGACCTCATCGGCCGTGGCGAGCGCGATGAAGTTCGCCCCGGTGCCGCCCATGATCGACTGGTGATAGTTGTCGCTCATCGCGTAGCGCTGCGCGAGGTCACGGAAGAGCGGTGCATCGCCGGCCGCGATGTTCACGAACCCCATCTCCTCGCCGCCCTGTCCGGTATGTCCGCGGGTGACGTTGATGGTGTCGCCGCCCATTCCCGTCGTCACCGGCACCCACGTGTAAAGGTCGAGGTGCGCGTTGTCGCCGCCTGTCTGCTGCCACATCTGGAAGAAGCGGTGCACGGGATCGCCGGTCGCCGAGCCGAGGTTCGACACGGAGCTCGCGAAGCTGGGCCTCGGCGTGCCGGTCGGCCACACGATGTAGCGCGTGATCTGAAACGGGCCCGGCGGGAGGTTCTTCGGGAAGCGGGGGTCCGGCCCGTTGCCCATGTCGTGGAGCTCACGGCTCAACATGCCGATCACGGTCGGCTGCGGCAGGTATTCATAAGGACCGGCCCGCGGGGGATCGAGGGTGTAGCGCGGCTGGGGGATGGCGCGCTCCTGCGTTGCACGGGAGTATTCGGGTCCGGGACTGCCGTCGGCGCGGATGATGCCCTCGGAGAGAAGGTTCCGAACGCTCTCGCCGGGCGGGGCGCGGTAGGTCGCGAACACGGCGTCAAAGGTTTGATTCTCTCCGATCACGACGATCACGTGCTCGATCGGGGTGGTGGGCGCTGCGGCAACGCCATGGCCGAGCCACAGCGCTCCGAGTGCCACCCAGGGAGTGCGGGAGCCGAGCGTGCGGCTCGCAGCGGCCAATGCCCGCCGCACGGGTGTTGCCATCGACATCCTCGGACCCCTCCGGCTCCAGGGTTTGACCGTCGCGGCAGAAATGCGCAACGCTCTGGAGCGCGATGCGCCTCTCCGTTCTCGATCAGTGTCCCGTCTCTGCCGGCTCGAGTCCAGCCGAGGCGCTGCGTAACACCGTGGAGCTCGCCCGGCTCGCCGACCGGCTGGGCTATGAGCGGTACTGGATCGCAGAGCATCACGCGACCGAAACCCTTGCGAGTCCGGCGCCCGAGGTGCTCCTCGGGAGGCTCGGCGCCGAAACCGAGCGGCTGCGCATCGGGTCGGGCGGCATCATGCTGCCGCACTACAGCCCTCTGAAGGTGGCCGAGCAGTTCCGGATGCTGCACGCGCTGTATCCGCAGCGGGTGGACCTCGGCATCGGGCGAGCCCCCGGCGGAGGGCCGCTCGAGACGTTCGCCTTGCGCCGCGAGCGGCTCGAGACCCCGATGCCGGACGATTTCCCCGATCAGCTCATCGAGCTGCTCGGGTTTCTGCATCGGGAGTTCGCTCCCCGCCACCCCTTCAGCCGCATCAAGGTCTCCCCCGAGATGCCGGGCGCCCCCGTCGTCTGGTTGCTCGGATCGAGCCTCTGGAGCGCATCGGCGGCGGCCCAGCTTGGGCTTCCATACGCCTTTGCCCACTTCATCGCCCCGCAGTCCACGCGCGCGGCCATCGAGCAGTATCGCGCCCGTTTCGAGCCCTCGCGCTACCTCGCCGAGCCGCGGGTGATCGTCGCCCTGGGGGCGATCTGCGCGGCAACCGAGGCTGAGGCCGAACGGCTCTCGTCAAGCGTCCGTCTCATGGGCCGGCGGCTGCGGCAGGGGGATCTGCGCCCGGTGCCGACGGTCGAGGAGGCCGAGCGCGAGCTCTCCGATCCGGGTGCAGTGTTTCCCGAGGCGCAGAGTGAATGGCCGCGGCACCTCGCCGGCTCTCCCGGGGGGCTGCGCGAGAGGCTCGCCGAGGTGGCCCGGGCCCTGGGGCTCGATGAGCTCATGATCGTCACCATCGTGCACGATCATCGTGCCCGGCTTCACTCGTACGAGCTTCTCGCCCGAGCATTCGAGCTGCGGCGGTGCTAAAGTCACTGCCCTCGGTGGAGGGAGATTCCTATGCTGCGTGCATCACGATGGTTCGCGGCTGCGTTCGCTGCCGCTCTCATGTTCGACATCGTCGGCGCCAGGGCGGCTCGACACGTTCCCGAATACATCACCAAAGCGGTCGAGGATCCCGCGCGGCCGGACGCCGACAAGATGCAGGATGCGGATCGCAAGCCCGAAGCGATCCTCGTCTTCTCGCACATCAAGCCCGGCGACACCGTTGCCGAGCTCATGCCCGGAAGAGGCTACTTCACGCGCATGTTGAGCGTCGCCGTCGGCCCCTCGGGCCACGTCTACGCGATCGTGCCTCCCTCGCCTCCCGCCCCACCCCCGGGTGCGGCGCCGCGCAAGGGTGGACGCATGCGCATGGACATGGGGGCCGCGGCCAAGGAGATCGCCGCCGACCCGCACTATTCGAACGTCACGGTGGTGGCCACCTTGTTCGCACCGAGCTTCGATCTGCCGAATCCGGTCGACATGGTCTGGACGACGGACAACTATCACGACTTCCATAACGGTATGCGCGGTGGTCCGCCGGCCGACATCGCGGCCTTCAACAAGAAGGTGTTCGACGCCTTGAAGCCGGGCGGCATCTTCCTGGTCGTCGACCACGCTGGAGCGGCGGGCACCGACGATACGCAGACGAGCACTCTGCACCGGATCGATCCGGCGTCGGCCCGCAAGGAAATCGAGGCGGCTGGCTTCAAGTATGTGGCGCACAGCACCGCGCTCCACAATCCGGCCGACCCGCACACCGCGCGGATCTTCGATCCCTCGGTGCGCGGCCACACCGATAAGTTCATGTACCGGTTCGAGAAGCCGAAGTAGCGGTTGGCACGAGCAGTCGAGGGACAAGGCCGCGGCGATGGGGGCGCACGATGCGCGCCCCGCCGCCGACGGTCTATGGCGGGTTGTACTGGCGCAGGAACGCCACGCACGCCTCGAGCATCTGCAGGCGTGTTTGGCTGTGCGAGAGCCAGTGATCCTCGTGCGTGAGCGTCACGAGCTCGACCTCCTTGCCCGCGCGCCGTAGCGCCGCGGCCATGAGCTCGCTCTGCTCGAAGGGCACGACGGTGTCGTCCCGGCCGTGGATGAGGAGCACGGGGACGGTCACCGCATCGGCGTGCGCGGCCGGCGAGAGCCGCTCGAGCAGCGGATCGTTCGGGCCGCTGGTACCCCAGAAGCGGTCCCAGAAGCGCACCGCGATCTTGTTTCCCTGGTCGACAGCGTTCCTGTCCGTCCACTTGAGCATGCTCTTCAAGTCGGAGATGCCAGCGACCGACACTGCGCAACGGTACACGCCCGGATGGAGCGTCACGCCGGCAAGGGCCGCATAGCCTCCATAGCTCGCGCCGACGATGCACACGCGCGCCGGATCCACCACACCGCGTTTGGCGAGATCGCGCACCCCGTCGGAAAGGTCCGTTTGCATCTTGC
>JASHUC010000122.1 GCA_030040235.1 Gammaproteobacteria bacterium
CTTGAAAACCGGCAGCCCTTCACGGGGCTCGGGAGTTCGAATCTCCCCCTCTCCGCCAAAAGCGATGCGCGAGCTGCGCAGGCCCGATGAATGACGGGAGACTCTATTGCAGCCATGCGTGTCGGCAGCGCGCGTATCGCAAGCGCGTGACGAACGCGGATCGCGGAAATGAGCATCGATCGTCACAGGTGACGAACGGCGCGCACAGCAATGCGCAGGAATCGTCACGGGGGTCCGCGCCGTGAGCGCCTACGCAGCCTCCTGCAGCCGGGCGATCCGAGGGCGCGAGCGCTTCTGCGCATGCCACAGGTCGTATGCGATCTGCATGTTGAGCCAGGACTCCGGAGAGCCTCCGAGCGCAGCAGAGAGCCGTATGGCGAGTTCCGCGCTCACCGCGGCGCGTCCGTTCACCACGCGCGATAGCGCCACGCGCGACACGCCGAGCCGCCGAGCGAACTCGGACACGGTAAGTCCGCTGTCCTTGCGCAGCACCGTATCGGCAAGCACCTCGCCCGGGTGTGGTGGGTTGTGCATGCGCGTCATAGCTCCTCCTTCAGTGGTAATCTAATCGACGAGCACGGCGTCTTTTCCCTCGAAGGCGAACGTGAGGCGCCAATTCCCGCTCACCTTCACGGCCCAATGGCCGGCAAGATCGTCCTTGAGCGCATGCCAATCCCAGCCTGGCAGGCGCATATCCGCAGCGCTCGTCGCTGCGTCCAGCCTTGCGAGCTGCAGTCGCAGGCGCTTCGCATGGTCGGGCCTGATTCCGGCTTTCGAGCCTGTCCGGAAGAATCGCTCGATTCCGTCGTGCCGGAAACTCTTGATCACGGCGCAGTGTATCGCGTAGCGATACATGCCGCAACCGAAGGTTGTAGCTGTGCGCTACGTCACAAGCGACGCCCAGGGGTAGTTGGGGAAGGCATATGAGCGCCCCCACCCTCCTTCGCCTCTCGCGCCGCTACCGCATCGCCGGCTCGCTCTTCGCCGAGTTCACCTACGACCCGAGCCGGCTGCAGCCGCTTTTCGTCGAGTGGGAACCGGAGCGGCCGGATGAGCTCCGCGGTGCAGCCAGCAAGCGCACTCTGAGCGAATCGAGGATCGGCACCTCACCGAAGAGCGCGGGCACCACCATCGCGGCGAAGCAGGCCACGATCATGGGCAGCAGCATCGTCACGTCGGCAGTCATCTCGGTCACGAGCACGATGGCGGTGATCGGCGCGCGAACGATCGCGGTGAAGAGGGCGGCCATCCCCGCGACGGCGAAGCCCTGGGGCTGTATCGCCATGGCGGGCAGGCCGAGCGCGCAGAGCTTGCCGAGCCAGAGGCCATACTCGGCCCCGAGAGCGAGGAACGGGACGAGGAGTCCCCCGGGTGTCCCCGCGGCCACCGAACAGACGATCAGGGTGAGCCGGAGCAAAAAGAGCAAGGGTAGGCCGGTGAGCGTACCGGTCCCGTTCAGCGCTTCCTGAGCCAGCGGGTCGCCTCCGCCCACCAGCGCCGGGGCGAACCATGCGAGTGTCGCCACGGCCGCTCCGACCACGGCGGCACGGACCTCCACGGGAAGGCGCGAAAGCCGGTTCGCCGCATCGAGTCCCCCGAGCAACGCCCGGTCGTAGGCCATCCCGATCAGTCCCGCGCCCGCCCCCAGCAGAACGAATAGCGGCACCTCGACGAAGCCGGGCTCGATCAGCCGGCCTATGGCGTAGTCCGCGGCGACGCCGGCGATCGAGCGCCCGACCCAGATGGCGACCGCGGATGCCGCGAGCGCCGCGATCGCGATCCGCGTCTCGAATCGCTTGACCAGCCGCTCGAGAACGAACACGGCACCGGCGATCGGCGCATTGAAGGCCGTCGCAAAGCCGGCCCCGGCACCCGCTGCCAGCAGTGCGCGGCAATCCGTCCAGCTGCACCGGAGCAGCCTGCCTGTTTGATAGGCGATGCTTGCGCCCATCTGCACGCTCGGCCCTTCGCGCCCGAGCGCAAGGCCCGAGCCGATCGCGAGCGTGCCCGCCAGAAACTTCACCGGCACCACGCGCGGCGGTGCCGGAGGCGTCTCGCCGTTCAGCACCGCCTCGATACGCGGAATCCCACTCCCCGCGGCAGAGGGCGCGACGCGCCGCACCAGCCACGCCGCGATCGCGGTGGCCGCGGCCGCGAGCGCCGTCAGCAGCACGTAGCCGCCGAAGCTCCAACCGTGCATCCCGGCGATCAGCGCATCGCGTAGCCGATTGGCATCTTCGAGGATCCGGCGGAACATCGCACCGACCAACCCGGCACCCAATCCCGCAAGCGGTGCGGTCAGGGCGAGCGCCAGAAGGTCATTACGCGAGCGTGGTTTCGCGAAGCTCTTCGCGCGGCTCTCCCCGCTGCTGTTCATGCGCTTGGAGTCCAATCGCTGATCAATGATAGCCGTGAATGCCGACCTTGCCTCGAAACACCCAGTAGGCCCAGCCGGTATAGGCGAGGATCGTCGGCACGATGACGACGGCGCCGGCCAGCATGAAGAGCTGGCTGCGCGGCGGCGCCGCGGCCGCCCAGATCGTGACGGATTGGGGCACGATGTATGGATAGAGGCTGATCCCGAGGCCGAGGAATCCCAGCAGGAACAGCGCAAGCGCCATCAGGAAGGGCAGCCGCTCGGCTCCGCGGCGCAGGCTCCAGAAGTAGACGGCCGCCACGAAGCATACGAGTAGCGGCACCGGTGCGGTCAGCAGCACGCCGGGCATGGCAAACCAGCGCCGCCAGTAGTCATAGGTCAGGAAAGGGGTCGCCGCGCTCACCGCCGCGAGGGCGAGGAGCGTCGCGATGGCGAGGCCGAACGCGAGCCGCCGGGCATGAGCCTGCGCTGCGCCCTGGGTCTTCAGCACCAGCCAGGTCGCCCCGAGC
>JASHUC010000123.1 GCA_030040235.1 Gammaproteobacteria bacterium
CTTGCTCGCGGGTCACTTCACGTGGCCGACGATACTGTCTGAGCTCAAGGCCTGAGGCATCCGCAGCCCGCCGGTTTATCTACGGGTCGGCAAAGCACCGGTGGTCAGCACGACGCAATCGGGTCACAGCGGATGGGAACGTTGTACTTCAACGGCCCATCGAGGCAGTTCACGATCTCTTGGTGAGACAACCATCGCCACCGCCAGAACGGTGGGGTTACTCGATGGGTGTCCGGGTACGTTTACGGGTACGCGCTAGAACAGAATCTAAGTAACATAAGCAGATTCATAAGCTTAGGCCGCTGGATGCGACTCCGACCTCGGGCACCACACTCCCCTTCCAGCGCACAGTCCGGCCCGGCGGGCGGGCAGCCCCACTTCAATCCGATTTCTCAGATCCCTCTGAAGGCGCCCGGGTCACCCTGACCGCGCTCCTGGCGCGGGAGATCATCCGCTTCACCTCTGAGTTTGTGCTGATCGTCAGCAGCCCTATCTCCGGGTGTGCCTGCGCGAAAACCCGGAATATCTCGTCCGCAAATGCCTGCCCGATGTAATCGACGCCCTTGAAGTCAAACACCACCGTCTTGAACAGCTCGACCCTCGCGAGTACGCGCTTCGCTTGCGAGCGCGAGATGAGCTTATCGTTCCCGTATCGCGCGAGGTCGACCGGTACGATTGTCTTGGTGAAGTCGAAGTCCTCCCCCGAAACGTAGGCGTCGAACACCTTCCGCGTCGTGCGCGAGGTGTAATTGCGGAGGCGCATATACACGGTCGTTCCTTGCCGGTCGCTGTTGCTCTCGATTAGCCAGTCCTGCGGCTTGCCGTGCTCGTGCGAGAAGTACGAACCGCCCGCAAGAATCTCGAAAGAGTCAAACATGCGTGAGGTAAAGAAGATGCCTTCACCCGAGTGGTTCTTGGGATCCGTGGTGAGCTTTCCCTTGGAGAGCTCCAAGATGGCGTGCCTCTCGTCAAGCAGACCAAGCTTGCTCTGGATCTTCCTGAAGATGCCGATGCCATCGTCCTGCACCATCATCTCCACAGTCGCCGCAGTCTTGACGACCGCGACGGTGATCCACTTGCCCTCCGAGTGGTCGATGGCGTTGTTGAACATCTCTGTGAAGCCGTGATGCCAGATGTTCTTGACGTTGTCCGGCAGCTGCCCGAGCGCCGCAGACACGTCATTCGTCCAGATAACATCCTCCGCCAGCCCTGGAACGATCTCGTAGGTTTGCCGCCACGCCGGGAACGGCGTGAGCTTGTAGACACGATTCCTCGTTTTACCGCTCTCGGTAAGGCACCCCTCCGCGGTGAGCTTCTGGAGGTGCTTGTTCACTGCCTGACGTGTAATGCCGAAGTGGTCCGCCGTCACCTTTGCGATGCTCGCAGGGTGCTTCTCCACCTGCTCGATGATGAAGCGGCGGACCTTCTCGCCGGGGGAGTTCACCCTCGTCATCACCGAATTGGGCCCTCACTTTGTCAACGTCGATGGGGCATATTGTCAATTTCATGAAGCGTCATTGTCAACCACTTATGATGCAATCAGGTGATATGCATAGATATTTTCGTGGGCGTCAGGCGCGTAAAACGCGCGTGCGCCTGCCATCGCCGGCGCTTCACGCCCGGCGGGCCTTGGCGAGCGCCGCGGCCGCGGCGGCACGATCGAGCATGGGCCGGCGGGCCCCGGCCGGCGGGTTCTCCTCCTCCACCGCCGGCGCCACGAACTGGGCGTTGTAGAGCTCGTGGTAAGCGCCCCCGCGGGCGAGCAGCTCCTCGTGAGTGCCCTGCTCGACGATGCTGCCATTGCGCATGACGAGGATCAGATTGGCGTCGCGGATGGTCGAGAGGCGATGCGCGATGACGAAGCTCGTGCGGTTCGAGCGCAGTGTCGCCATCGCATGCTGCACCAGCGCCTCGGTGCGGGTATCCACCGAGCTCGTCGCCTCATCGAGGATCAGCAGCGCCGGATCCGTGAGGAACGCGCGCGCGATCGTGATGAGCTGCTTCTGGCCCGTGCTGAGATTGCTGCTCTCCTCGTCGATGACGGTGTCGTAGCCCGCGGGAAGGCCGCGGACGAATCGGTCGACGTAGGTCGCGCGCGCCGCGGCGATCAGCTCCTCGTCGCTCGCCCCGGGCCGGCCGTAGCGGATGTTCTCGCGAATGGTGCCGTTGAAGAGCCAGGTATCCTGCAGCACCATGCCGATGCGGGCGCGCAGCTCGTCCCGGCGCATCGTTTTGATATCGACGCCGTCGAGTGTGATGCGGCCGGAGTCGAGCTCGTAGAAACGCAGGATGAGATTGACGAGCGTCGTCTTGCCGGCGCCGGTCGGACCGACGATGGCGATCGTATGGCCGGGCTCGGCGACGAGCGACACGTCCTCGATCAGCGCCTTCTCCGGCTCGTAGCGGAACGAGACGTGCTCGAACTCGACCCGGCCGCTCACCGCGACCGGATGCGCGGGCGCGACCGGCTCGGGTGACTGTTCGGGCGCATCGAGCAGATCGAAGACGCGCTCCGCCGAGGCGACACCCGATTGCATGCTGTTCGCCATCGAGGCGACCTGGGTCAGGGGCCGGCTGAACTGCCGCGAGTACTGGATGAACGCCTGTACGGCGCCGAGGCTCATCGCACCCGTCGCCACGCGCAGTCCGCCGATCACGGCCACGAGCACGTAGTTCAGATTCCCGACGAACATCACCGCCGGCATGATGATGCCGGAGATGAACTGGGCGCCGAAGCTCGCGGCATAGAGCTGCTCGTTCTTGGTATCGAAGCTTTGCGCGACCTCGCGGTGGCGGCCGAACACCTTGACGAGGTCGTGCCCGGTGAAGGCCTCCTCGATCTGAGCGTTGAGGTCCCCGGTGTGGGACCACTGGGCGATGAAATGCCGCTGCGAGCGTTTCGCGATGAGTTTCGTCACGTACATCGTGAGCGGTATCGTGACGAGGGCAACGAGCGCGAGCAGCGCGGAGATGACGAACATCATCGCCACGACGCCGACCACCGTCAGGAGCGAGTTCAGGAGCTGACTCAGGGTCTGCTGGAGACTCTGGGAGATATTGCCGATGTCGTTGGTCACGCGACTCAGAAGCTCCCCGCGCGGCTGCTGGTCGAAGTACCTGAGCGGCAGCCGGTTCACCTTGTCCTCCACCGCGCCGCGGAGCCGCAACACCGCCGCCTGCACCACGTCGTTGAGCAGGTAGGCCTGCCCCCACAGAAAGAGGCTCGAAAGAAGATACACGGCGACGAGCACGGCGAGGATGCGCCCGAGCGCGGCAAAGTCGATGCCGGCACCGGGCACGAGATGCATGTGCGCGAGGAGCTCCGCGAAATGGCGGTTGCCCGCGGCGTTCGCGGCGGCGACCGCCTGAGCAACGGTGGTCCCCGCGGCGAGCTCTCTGCCGACCACGCCGGAGAAGATGACGTCGGTCGCCCGCCCGATGAGGAGCGGCCCGATCACCGCGAGCACGATGCTTGCGAGCGCGAGCACCACGACGCTCGCCACGCGGAATCGATCCGGCGCGAGCAGGCCGAGGAGCCGGCGCGCCGACGGCCAGAAATTCATCGACTTCTCGGTCGGCCGGCCGACGTTCATCCACGGCGGACCGCCGCGGCCGGCGGCCTGCCCGGCGGCGGGCAGACGCTGCGGCAAGGTGCGCGCGCGGCTGTCGTTCATGCGGCCTCCTCGGCCGAGAGCTGCGAGGCGACGATCTCCGCGTACGTCGGACAATCGCGCAGCAGCTCCGCATGCCGGCCGAGGCCGACGATCCCGCCGTTTTCGAGCACCATGATCTGGCCGGCGTCCCGCACCGTCGAGACGCGTTGCTCGACCATGATCACGGCCGCCTCGCGCGTTACCGGTCGCAGCGCCGCGCGCAGCCGCGCGTCGGTTCCGAGGTCGAGCGCCGAGAACGACTCGTCGAAGAGATAGATCTCGGGCCTGCGCACGAGCGCCCGCGCGATCGCGAGGCGCTGCCGCTGACCTCCGGAGACGTTGGTTCCACCCTGCGCGATGGGCGAGGCGAGCTTGGCCGGCATCGCCTCGACGAAATCACGCGCCTGGGCGATCGCGAGCGCCTCCCACAGCTCCTCATCGGTCGCCTGCGGATTGCCGTAGCGCAGATTGCTCGCCACGGTGCCCGAGAAGAGGTAGGGGCGTTGCGGCACGAGGCCGATCCGCGTCCAGAGCAGATCCGGATCGAGCTCGCGCACGTCGACGCCGTCGACGAGAACGGTGCCCTGCGTCGCATCGAAGAGCCGCGGGATGAGCGCGAGGAGCGTCGTCTTTCCGGCGCCCGTGCTGCCGACGACGGCGAGCGTCTCACCGGCTGAGACGCGAAAAGAGAGATCGCGCAGCACAGGATCCACGGCACCCGGGTACTGGAAGCGCACCCGGCGAAACTCCACCTGCGCACGGGCAGCCACCGCACGCACCGGGTGCGCGGGCGGGGCGACCGAGGACTCGGTGTCGAGGACCTCGCCGATGCGATCCGCACAGACGGCCGCGCGCGGAATCATCATCAGCATGAAAGTCGCCATCATCACCGACATGAGGATCTGCGCCAGATACACCAGGTACGCCGTGAGCGCCCCGATCTGCATCTGCCCGGCATCGATGCGCAGCGCGCCGAACCACATCACCGCGGCAGTCGATCCGTAGAGGATGAAGGTCACCACCGGGAAAATGAGCGCCATGAGACGCCCGGCCCTGAGACCGGTGTCAGTGAGCTCGCGGTTGGCGGTGTCGAAGCGACCGACCTCGACCGGCTCGCGCACGAATGCGCGCACGACGCGGATCCCGGCGAGCTGCTCGCGCAGGATCCGGTTGACCGTATCGATGTGGGTCTGCATCAGGCGAAACTGCGGCACCATGCGCCGGATGATCAGGCCGACGGAAATCGCGAGCAGCGGCACGCTCACGCCCATGAGCCACGAGAGCCCCGGATCCTCGTGAACCGCCATAATGATGCCGCCGACCCCCATGATCGGCGCGCTGATCATCATGGTGGCGGTCATCGCGACGAGCAGCTGTACCTGCTGCACGTCGTTGGTGTTGCGTGTGATGAGCGAGGGGGCGCCGAAGCGGGCCACCTCGCGCCCGGAGAACTCGCTCACCCGCCGGAAGATCGCCCCACGCAGATCGCGCCCGAACCCCATCGCGGCGCGCGAGCCGTAGTAGGTGGCGGCGACCGAGCAGGCGATCTGCGCAAGGCTGATCACGAGCATCCACGCGCCGGTCGTGAGAATGTAGCCGGTATTACCCTTGGCGATGCCGAAATCGATGATGTCGGCGTTGAGGTTCGGCAGGTAGAGCGTCGCGATCGTGCCGAGAAGCTGCAGGATCATGACGGCGAGCAGCGGGCGCGAATAGGGGCGCAGGTATCTTCTCAGCAGGCCGATCAGCATGGCGCGGTCCCTCTCGTTTACTCCATCGTCACGTCGCGGGCGTGATCGGACCTGCCCTCTTCCCAGGTGCTCCACCCGGAATTCATTCCATAGGGGCAGCGCTGCAGCAGAGCTTCGATCTTGTGGATCTTGCCGTTCTGCACTTTGAACAGCTCGGCGATCTCCCACGTCCAGGGCTGGGCGGGACCTGCGGTCACGATCCGGCCATCAGGAACCCTGAAGGTGCGGGTGGTGCCCCCGGAGTGATCGAAGAATCCGAACGCGAACACGATGCCGCGCTCCTGGTCCACCGCGACGTAGCGCCGGTCGCGGATGCGGGTGACGAAATGCAGCAGTCCCGACTTGAACTGCTCCAGGCAGCTCCACTGCGCCGAATACATGAGCGCGGTCTTGGGGTCCGGTCGCGTCTGCCCCGGGGGCGTCGGAATGTTGGTGGACTGCCGTCCGTTCTCGATGCGGTTGCAGTCATCCGCGAAGGGATAATCCCCCTTGCCATCGTTCTGCTGCATCCCCGTGAAGTACTTGTTGGCGGTCGCGATCATGTCCTCGCGGGACATGCGCTCCGAGGCCGGCACGGTCTGGAGGTAGATCGGGTTCGGCGTCATGGCATCGACGTTCTTGCCGGCCGAGGCGTCGCGAATGACGATCTGCTCGATTTCCGTGATCTGGAGATTTCGCACCTTCAAGCGCAGCGCGATGGCGCCCGGTGAGCTCTCCTTCGGCGTGCGACCGTCCTCGACAATCGAGCCGAAGAAGGCCACCTGGCCCGCGGGCACATCGGTCACGAACAGCCGGTAGCGGCCCTTGGCGCGCATGGTGCGCCACAGCCCATCGCCGATGACGAGGTGCTGGCCGTCCTCGGTGAAGCGCACGCCCGGAGCGAGCGGCACGAGCGAGGGTCGATGAGCGACGAGCGCATCGAGGTACCGGTCGACGTAGCTCTCGAGGCACCCCCGGTCGCAACCTTCCGCAGCCCAGACCCGCGCGCTCAGGACCAAAAACAGCGCCAGAGCCGCAGCCTGGCACCCTCTCGACTTGCTCATAGTGATCCCCTCTCGAACCAACGTTTGATGCTGCAGTTCTGCACTGCGTGCGCTCACGGGCGCGCAGGCCTGCTTTGAATGATAGCGCCTCAGTTGCGCGGTTGGAGCCAAAGCTCGGGCTGCCGGGGTTCCGGCCCGCGAAATCGTCGCGCTCAGCCCGAGGTGTTCCTCACGAAATCCCGGATGCGCTCGCCGAGGTACGCATCGGGCGAGTTGAGATGCATCGTCGAGCTCAGGTGGTTGTGACCCGGCAGATACACGAAGCCCGGCAGCTGCCCCCGCTTGGCGAGGAAGGCTTGCAGTACGCCCATCGTTTGCTGCTGGAACTCCGGCGGATCCATTTCCGTCAGCACGAACAGAAGCGGAACGGGCGTCTCGAGCAGACCCGCGCGCGTCGACGCACGGGCGTATTGCGCCGGGTCCTCGCCGAAGTAGGCGATGTGCATGGGATTGCGCCCGGCCGCGGAGAGATCGTACATGCCGGAGAGCAGAATCGCGCCGGCGATGCCCGGCCCTGCCGACGGCTGCAGATCTCGATGCACGACGTACGAGGCCGCGTGCACCGCACCCGCGGACGTCCCGAGCAGAAAGATCCGCTCAGGGTCTCCTCCGTGGGAGCCAATGTGGGTGCGGACCCAGCTCAAGGCTGCACCCACGTCCTCACGCCCGGCGGGCCAGCGGTGGGCGGGGGCGAGCCGGTACGTCATGTTCACCCCGACCATTCCGTGGCGCACGGCCCAGAGTGCGACGTTGTCGTTGTAGGGTGAGCCGGGCAAGTGCTTGTCCCCCCCGACGAAGCCTCCGCCGTGCACGAACAGCAGCACCGGCAGCGGCCCCCCGGCGGCCGACTCCGGCGCAAAGACATCGAGGCGGTTGCGCTCGTCGGTACCATAGCGGATATCGCGCGACAGCCGCACACCGCGATACTCCTCGCGCTCGTGGAACTGCGCGTACAGCGCGGCGGTCGGCTCTATCGCCGGCAGGATCTCCCGGCCCAAGCCACGAATGCGTCGTGAGATCTCGAGGACGTCGAATGGCATAGATTCCTCCCGAAGTGAGCGATCGCGATGGGCTGGCACGAAGCTTAACCCATCGACAATCGCCGCCGCGGCGCCGTATGCTGAGGTGCCGGCCATGAATTTCTGCACCCATTGCGGCAGCCCGGTCGAGCTTCGGAATCCTCCGGGAGATCATCTGCCGCGGTACATCTGCACCGCATGTGGCGAGGTTCATTACCAGAACCCACGCCTGGTCGTGGGCTGTGTGCCCGAGCATCAGGGACGGATTCTGCTGTGCCGGCGCGCGATCGAGCCGCGCCGCGGGTACTGGACGGTGCCCGCCGGCTTCATGGAGAACGGCGAGACGCTGCAGCAGGCCGCCGCGCGCGAGTCGCGCGAGGAGGCGCGGGTAGAGGTCGAGATCGGGTCACTGCTCTCGATCGTGCACGTGCTGCACGCCGAGCAGGTGCACGTGTTCTTTCGCGCCCTGCTCAGGCGGCCCGAGTTCGCGCCGGGACCCGAGAGCCTCGAGGTCGAGCTCATCGAGCCGGCCGGCATCCCCTGGAGCGACATCGCTTTCCCCAGCACCGAATTCACGCTGCGGCGCTACCTCGAGGATCGCGCGGCCGGGCGCGAGTCCTATCACTTCGCGGAGTTCACCCGGCGCCTGGCCGCGAACTGAACTCCGAGGCGCCTCGCGCACGCGAGCGCACACGTGGCAAAATAAGCCCGTGTAGACCCGAGGAACGGCATGACTTTCGTCGTCACAGAGAACTGTATCAAGTGCAAGTACATGGACTGCGTGGAAGTGTGTCCCGTGGACTGCTTCCACGAGGGTCCGAATTTCCTGGTCATCGACCCTGATGAGTGCATCGACTGCACCCTCTGCGAGCCCGAGTGCCCGGTCGAGGCGATCTTCTCCGAAGAGGAGCTTCCGGCCGGACAGGAGTCGTTCAAGGCATTGAATGCCCAGCTCGCCAGGAAATGGCCGGTCATCGCCGAGAAAAAGGAGCCGCCGGCCGACGCGAAGGAGTGGGAAGGCAAGCCGGGCAAGCTCAAGCTGCTCGAGACTTGATGCCCGCGCGGCCTGCGAGGCCGCTTTGATCAGTGGTCGACGTCGCGCAGAGTCTGCGCAAGCTCGATGGGCGGGACGTATCCCGGAAGCATCTCACCGTCGCTCAGCACGATGGCAGGCGTGCCATCGAGGTCGAACTCGCGCCCGAGCTCGTACTCGCGGGCGACCGGGGTGTTCGGACACATCTTGACGTCGAGCGTCTGGCCCAGCTTGGCGCGCGTCAATGCCTGCTGGCGGTTCGGCGAGCACCACACTTCCTCGGCCTTCGTCCACGACTCCGTATTGGGCCCGGTGCGCGGATAGAAAATGTACCGTACGCGGATGCCGAGGCGGTTGTATTCGGCAATCTCGCTGTGGAATTTGCGGCAGTAGGCGCAGTCCACGTCCGTGAAGACCGTGACGGTGTGGCGCGCGTCCCTCGGCCCGAAGATCACCATTTGCGACTCGGGTATGGACGAGAGCATCTGCACGCGGATCGCACGGCGCTGCTTCTCGGTGAGGTTGACGTTGGTGCGAAGGTCGTAGAGATCGCCGGCGATGGCGTATTTACCGTCCGCGGAGACGTACGCCGCATCCGTGCCGTGCAGGACCTCGAACAGTCCCGGCACCGGCGTCGCGTGCACGTCGTCCGGATTGGTGCCGGGGATCTTGCTGGCGATCGCGGCGCGGGGATCCGTGCTCGCCTGATTCGCTCCCAGCGCAAACGGAGCGAGGACCATCGCAGCAAGGACCAGAAGGAGCGATTTCATGGTTACGACTCGCGTGCGGGTTGCACAGCCTCGACCGGCACGGCGGAGCAAGATTCGCCGCACCAGTCCTCAAGTCTACCAGAGCGCCGGTCCCGGCGCCGCCCGGGGCCTGAACATATCGCGGCGGCGGCCGGAACTCGCCGCTCGAGCTTGAGATTTCCGTCACGCCGGGGGCGCCGCCAGCATCGATCCGCGGAGCTCGGCTCCGGCCCGCCGTCCCTGACGGGCGTTCGGCTTTGCATCGCTTCGCGACGCAAAGCCTCACCCCCTCGGGTGGTGTTGCGAGTGCAACTCCTTCATGCGCTCGCGCGCGACGTGCGTGTAGATCTGTGTGGTCGAAAGATCGCTGTGGCCGAGCAACATCTGCACGACGCGCAGGTCGGCGCCGTGATTGAGCAGGTGGGTCGCAAACGCGTGCCGCAGCGTGTGCGGGGAGAGCTCCTTGGCCACTCCGGCCTTGCGCGCATAGCGCTTGATGATGTGCCAGAAGGCCTGCCGCGTCATGCGATCGCCGCGGCGTGTGGGGAACAGGTAATCCGACTGACGCTCGAGCAGGATCTCGCCGCGCGGGGCGCGGGCGAACTCGTTGAGCCAGCGCATCGCCTCCTCGCCGAGCGGAATCAACCGCTCGCGATTGCCTTTGCCGACGATGCGCAGGACTCCCTGGTTCAGATTCACCTGCACGTGCCTGAGGTTGACGAGCTCGGAGACACGCACGCCCGTCGCGTACAGCACCTCGAGCATGGTCCGGTCTCGATGACCCAGCGGATCGCTCACCTGCGGGGCCGCGAGCAGCGCTTCGACCTCTTCCTCGGTGAGCGATTTCGGCAGCGAGCGGCCGATCTTGGGCATCGCGATGTCGGCCGTCGGGTCCTCACGGATGACGCTCTCGCGCACCAGGTATCTGAAGAAACGCCGGAAGCTCGACAGCTGCCGCGCGGTGGAGCGGGGACGGGCGCCCGCCTGCACGCGATAGGCGATGAAGTCCTGCAGATCGGAGCGCGAGGTTCGCACGATCGGAACGCCGCGTTCGGTGAGCCAGCGCGACAGCGCGGTAAGGTCGGCGCGGTATGCCGCGAGGGTATTGGAGGACAGGCCGCGTTCCATCCAAACCGCATCGAGAAACCGCGAGACCGCCGGATCGCACGCATCGGGCGTCGGGGTTGCGGCTGCTGCAGCGTGCTTGGACAAATTGCGCCTCACCTTCGGAAACGGTGCAAGCCGCAGCGCAACGCTCGGTCGATGCGCGAAGCCGTTGGCCTGCGGGGACAGTATGGGGAGTGGCTCGCCGGACTCGGAGTGACCACTATCACATCTAGAGCGCTGGCATGACATAACGAGAACCAGTTCACTGTTTGCGCAGCGGATTCCTCTGCGGTGCGCCGCAACTGCTGTGATGTGCAGCGGCTGCTCGCGGGCGCGTGCGAGGCTCGGCGGCGAGCGAGCATCCCGAAGCTGGCAAAATAAGCGAACTGATGCGTACGGTCCTGCACATCGCATACGGTGCCTACACCTATCTCGTGTTCGCCGCGCTCGGCCTGGCGGCCCTCATCGCGGTTCTGATCATGCCCGGCCTCGGGCGCCGGCGAGTCATCGCGCGGGCTGCCGCGCGGTGGTTCCTGCGCCTCGCCGGCATGCCGCTCGAGGTGAAGGGGCTCGACCGGCTCCCCGCCGGCCAGTGCGTGGTGGTGGCGAACCATGCGAGCTATCTCGATGGTCTGGTGCTCACCGCGGCACTGCCACCGCGGTTCGGCTTCGTCATCAAGCGTGAGATGGCGCGAGTGCCGCTCGCGGCCTCGCTGCTGCACCGAATCGGTGCCGAATTCGTCGAGCGCTTCGACCGTAACAAAGGCGCCGCCGATGCACGTCGCGTGCTGCGCAAGGCGACGACCGGGCAGTCGCTCGTGTTCTTTCCCGAAGGCACCTTCTCCGCACGGCCGGGACTGCTCAAGTTCCACACGGGCGCATTTCTCGCCGCGGCGCGCGCCGGCTGCCCGGTCGTGCCGGCAGCCGTCCGCGGCACGCGCGAGGCTCTGCCGCCGGAGCATCTGCTGCCCCGGGCGGCATCGTTGAGCGTGGAGCTGCTGAGCGCCGTCGAGCCCTCGGCGATGGATTCCGGCGGAGCGGCGACCGAGCTGCGGGAACGCGCGC
>JASHUC010000124.1 GCA_030040235.1 Gammaproteobacteria bacterium
CACGACGGCGTGCTGTTCGTCCACGCCTGGGGCGATAACGTGCAGGCCCTCGATGCCGCGACCGGCGATCTGCTCTGGCAGTACTCGCGCAGGCTTCCGAGCGATGCGCGGCTCGCGACCAAGCGCAATCTCGCCCTGTATCGCGACCGGCTCATCGTGCCGACCTCGGACGTTCATGTCGTCGCGCTCGATGTGCGAACGGGTGCGGTGATCTGGGACTCTCCCATTGCCGACTACCGCCAGGGATGGCGCTTGACCGGCGGCCCCCTCGTCGCGCAGGGCAAGGTGTTGCAGGGCATCACCGGCCAAGCACCGGGCGGCGCCGGCATCGTGGGACTCGATTTTCAAACCGGCAAGGTGCTGTGGCATTTCCACAGCATCGCGCGTCCGGGCGCACCGGGCGGCAACAGCTGGAACGGGCTGCCGCTCGAGAAGCGCAGCGGCGCATCGGTGTGGACGGCCGGAAGCTATGACCCGCAGCTGAAGCTGGCGTACTTCGGCGTCGGGCAGACCTACGACACCGGTCCGCTGCTGCATTTGATTCACGCGCCCGGCGTGACGAACGACGGGCTGTACACGGACTCGACACTCGCGATCGATCCGGATACCGGCAAGCTCGTCTGGTACTTCCAGCACGTGCGCAACGATCAGTGGGATCTCGACTGGGCCTTCGAGCAGCAGATCATCGATCTGCCGGTGAGAGGCGCACCGCGCAAGCTCGTCGTCACCTCCGGCAAGATGGGCATCTACGAGGCGATGGACGCGGCGACGGGGCACTACGAGTTCTCCAAGGACCTCGGGATTCAGAACGTCGTCGCCGCGATCGACCCGCGCACGGGCACGAAGACCATCAATCCCGCGGTGATCGTCGGCGACGGCAAGCCTCACACGATCTGTCCTCATCCGGGCGGGGGCCGCAACTGGATCGCGGGCTCGTACAACGCCTCGACGGGGATCCTCTACGTGCCGATGCAGGAGACGTGCATGGATCTCATTCCCGCCCCTGCGGGTCAGCGTGGCAATCTTTCCTCAGGCTACAACTGGTTCATCCGCGCGCGCCCGGAGAGCGACGGCAAGTTCGGCCGGGTGGAGGCCTTCAGCCTTCAGACGAAGCAACCGGTGTGGATCGATCGGCAGCGCGCGCCCGAGACCACCTGCATGCTCGACACCGCGGGCGGGGTGGTCTTCGCGGGCTCGATGGACCGGTACTTCAAGGCGTACGACGATGCGACGGGCAAGGTCCTCTGGCAGGTGCGCCTGAACGACATTCCGAACTCCTGCCCGATCTCCTTCGGCGTTCACGGCAAGCAGTACCTCGCCGTCGTCGTCGGCGGTGGGGGCTCGATTCCGAGCACCTACCCGGTGCTCGTGCCGGAGATCCAGAACCCGCCCGGACACGGTGCGCAGGTGTGGGTATTCGCGCTGCCCTAATTTGAGGTCGACTTCAGGACTGCCATCGCGCGTTCGTCCCCCGCGATGATGCGGTAGAGCTGCCTGAGCTTGTCCGTGCTTTCGACCGGAACGGTCACGTCGCGCACCTCGAAGGTGCGGGTGTAGCGCAGGACGCGGCCGGCTTCCTCGGTCTTACTGTGATACGCGGCGAAGCCGTCATCGACATCGACCGGCGGTGGCATGTCGTCGACCGCATAGCCGGCCGGCAGAGAAATATCGAATTCGTCCGTATCACGCTCGGGGCCGTTGAGCTCGACGGGATACTCGCGCGGTTCTCGCGTTTCCATCAACGCGCTCGAGTGGCTGCCGAAGACCCGCGGGCGGAACAGCAGAAGGTTGCCGGCGCTCTTTGCGTAGTTCTGGGCCTCGAGGGTGTAGCGCCACTCGAAAGGTTGGCTTGGGACCTGCACATTGCCCACCTCGGCCTTGAGGATGGCGAAGGTCGCAAGCGAGCTCGCCATGAGGGCTTGCACCGGCCTGATCTGATCGGTATTGCGTGTTGCAGAGCTGAGCGCGGCGCGTTGCGCGGCCGCGCGGTCGCCGAACCACAGCTCGCGGACCTCCCCGTGCAGAGTGCCATCGCTGTCGAGGGTCAACTGTGCCGTTCGGCGAACGCCGTTTCCGTCGATAGGCATCAGAGGGGTCTTTACGAGCTCGCCGCCCGCAGGCGTCACGAGCAAAGCGTAGTTCGCCTGCAACGCTCCGGTGAGATGGCCGAACCGGGTGAAGGGCTCCGTGGGATCGAAGAGCAGCAGACGCCCCAGTTTCGGACTCACCAGTGTCGCCTGCAACGATGGATCTTTGATCTCATCCGGCAGCCGAATGGCGAGGATGGCGTGATTGAATCCGAGATTCGGCGGTGTTTCCTCCGTGATGGAGCCCCGCACGGAATTGATCAGGACGTAGTAGGAGTCCACGCCGATCTGAGCCAGCATCGCGCTCAAAAGGGTAGCCTTGTCCTTGCAATCGCCGTAGCCGTGGGCGAGCACCTCCGCCGCCGCGTGGGGCTGGTACCCACCGATGCCGAGCTCGATGGCGACGTAGCGAACATCGCTCTGCACCCAGCTCGAAAGCGCCTCCATCTTCGCGAGCAGCGTTGGAGCCGATGCCGTGAGCTCGGCGACCTTTTCCTTGATGTCCTGCGACGCGGAGCGCCGATCCTCGGTGAGGCTCGAATACCACGCCCCGATCGCTGCCCAGCCTTGCAACGCATTCGGCGGTTTGCCCGGCGGGATCAGCGAGATCACCAGGCTCCCGGCGATGCCTTGCCAGGGCGGCATGCGCTTCTCGATGCGCACAGCGGGTTCGTCCCGCACCGTCCACTCCCATTTGCCGCCGCCGACAGCCGGCTGCTGCGGAGGATGGTGAAGCCACGTCCCCTGGTAGCTCCAGCCGGGAGGGAGCTCGAGCGTGTAGTGAGCCTCGCGTACCGGAATCGTATCCTGGAAGAGCCAGGTGATCGGCTGATTGAATGGTGGGGTGGTTTCCACCTCATCCTCGAAACCGACGATGGCGCCGGGGTCGGCGCCGGGGATCTGCAGAACTCGGGTGCGTATGTCGCCCACCAGCTCGCCATTGAGAATTCCGGTCAGAGCGGTCTCGCTGGCATCGCGATCTGCGACCTCGTACGGCTTTCCCACGGGCGGAATGGCCCAACCATGCATGCGCCTGATGCGCATCTGCGAGGTGCGGAAGGTGAGTGCGACCAACCCCCGCGCGCGGCCCTCCGGCCTGAGAATCTTGTAGACCTTGCGCTCGAGCCGCCTGAGCGTCCCGTCGCGCTCGACGGTGACGGTCGTCTCGGCATAAAGCAGTACCGCAGTCGTTCTGTCCCCGTGCGCAGGCAGAGGGACGTTCAGCTGCGCCTTGATCCAGTCCGGCACGCCCGCCGCGGCGGTGCGAATCGCGAGGATGCCTACCGCGATCAGAGCGACTGCGGCGCGGCAGTGCGGTCCGTGCGGATCAATGAGTCGCGGCGGCAACCTCGGGAGACATGACGACCTGCTCGTCATCGCCTGCCCTCACCTTCTGAAAGAAGTCTCTGAGCGTGTCGTACTGTGCGGTAGGGACCAGCATCGAGTTCTCCGTCAGGTCGCGCTGCACATGCAGCGTTGAGTTCACGCGCTGCACGGAGACGGCATAGACGAACGCTCCCAGGTCGGTGCGCTGCGGCGCGGGGGTGCTGCTC
Organism: Gammaproteobacteria bacterium; assembly: GCA_030040235.1. Next base: position 3,641 of record JASHUC010000124.1, read on the forward strand.
GGGCGCCAGCCCGACGGCAGCTCGACGTCCAGCTCGTCGTGATGCTCGGAGGCGAACTCGAAGTAGACAGGGAACTTGCGTTCGGTGGACACAAACGCACGCTGCTCCTCGGCCCCGAACAGTCCCACGGAGAGCAGGTGATAGTGGCCGGCGGCACTCACCCAACCGGGAACCCTCAGGTGGTATTCGGCGACGAGCTGCGGATCGAAGCTGCGCCAGCCGGGCTCGTTGGTGAGTGTCACGTCGCTGCCGGCGGGGACCGCACGTTTGAGGTCGTCTTCGAGGAACTGAGTTCGGGCCGGGCCGTCCTCGTTACGCTCTCGCAAGCGAAGCGAGAGCGCCTCGAGCCCCGTGTAAGTGACGGTGACATTGCCCTCGAGCGAACCG
>JASHUC010000125.1 GCA_030040235.1 Gammaproteobacteria bacterium
ATCGAGGAGCTCGATGCCCGCAGACGTCACAAGCTGCGGATCGCCGTGAAAAAACTCCGCTACGCGTGCGAATTCTTCGCCGGGCTATACCGCGGCGCAAAGCAGGAGGCGCGGCGCAAGCGTTTCTACAAGACGTTGAAGAACCTGCAGAGGGTGCTCGGCACGCTCAATGACTTCGAGGTACACCGGGCAATGGCGGCGCGCATCGCGCGGCCTCGGAAACAGAACCGCACTCAGGTCCGCAAGGCACTCGCCATGGGATTCATCACCGGACAGGAGCAGAAGCAGCTCACCACCTGCTTCGCCTCGATCGATGAGGCCGCCGCGCGCCTCGCGCGACTGCCGGCATTCTGGAAGTGATGCATCGCGGGGGAGCTCACGGGAACTCCCCGCGCGATGCGGCCGTTCAGCCGGGCGCCCAATGCCCCGCAACGAATCGGTAATGGCGGTGGTGTTCGACCCAGTGCTCGGCAACCCAGTGGTGTCCCGGGCGTGCACGGAGCCAGCGTCCATCCATCCACACATGCTGATGTCCATCCCAGCGCCAGTAGCCCGGCGCCCAGACCCAACCTACACGCGGAGGCGGCACGACCAGTACGCGTGGGGCGGGCGGGGCGATCTGAATGTCGATGCCGACCTGCGCAAAGGCGGGCGATGCCGCGCCGAGAAGCGCTGTCGCCGCCAGCGCCGGCAAAATCGCGGAGTACGCCCGCATGCGCCGGCCTTTGGATGTATTGCCGATTCGATCATCTGTGCCGGCAGAGAGTGAGCTTTTCAAAGCAGACCTCCATTCGTAACTCGATTCCGAGAGTCGTCACGCCAACTCAACGCCCGCTCGCCGCCGGCGTTGACGCTGTGGAGCGCGCGGATTACAAGAGTGGAACGCGGCGCAATTATAGGCAGGCGCACTTTCAAATCTTCTTCAATCCTCTTCAAATGGGATGCAGAGCACATGGCTGTCTGCGAACGGCGACAGCGCACGCATGATGCGGCGCGTGATGCACCAACGCTCAGGGATTTGAACCGAACGAGAACAGCACCGTCTCGACGCCCGCGGGAGTCATCGTGAAGACCGTTCCCACATTGAACTCGCCCCCGAGCGGTGTGGTGCCATAAAAGTTGCCGTCCGAGACTTGAATCAACGAGGTGCTGGGATCGACACCATCCGTTGAAGTTGCGCCGAAGAAATGCAGCACCGTCTCGACGCCCGCGGGTGTGACGCTGAATGCGGTGCCGCATCCGCCCGTGCACCCTGCATTGCCGCCGCCTTGCGTCAGGCCATAGAAGTTTCCGTCGCTCCCCTGAATCAAGGCGGCCGCGGGATTTGCGCCGTCGGCGTCGCCTCCTGCGAAGACGTACAGCACGGTCTCGACGCCGGCGGGCGTGATCCTGAACACGATGCCGCAACCGGTCGCGCATTGCGAGGCGGGATTCGGGCTCATGCCGCCGAACGGAGTGGTGCCGTAGAAGTTTCCATCGCTGCCCTGCACGAGGGGCGCCGCAGGGCTTATGCCGTCGCTGCCTCCGGCAAACGAATGCAGCAGCGTCTCGGCGCCCGCGAGTGTGAGACGAAAGACCGTACCGCCGTCGGAGGCACCTCCAAGGGTGGTCACCCCGTACAGGTTGCCGTCCGTGCCCAGAATCACACCGCCGGGCTGGGCGCCATCGGCGGTCCCGCCGGCGAAAGAGTGAAGCACGGTCTCCACTCCGGAGAGCGTGAGTTGAAAGACGACGCCTTCCTGGGCGGTCCCCCCTACGGAGGCGGTGCCATAAAGATCGCCGTCGCTCGCCTGAGCGAGGCCCGGAGCCGGCGTTCCGCCATCGGCTCCACCGCTGAAGAAGTACAGGACCGTTTCGACACCGGCCGTCGTGACTTGGAATACCGTGCCGCAGCCTGGGCCGCCGTTATCGCCCGCGGGCCCTGACTTCGCGCACGAACCCGTGCCGCCCGCGCTGGTCGTCCCATAAAGGGCGCCGTTGCTTCCCTGGATCAGCCCCTGGGGCATTGCGCCATCGTGCGCCCCGCCGGCAAACGAGTAGAGCACCGTCTGCGCGCCGGCCGGCGTGAGGCTGAATACCGTTCCCTGGCCGTACTTCCCGCCCGCCTGCGTCGTGCCGTAGAAGTTCCCGTCCTGTCCCTGGATCAGGCCATCCGGCCCCGCGCCGTTCGTGGTACTGGGCGGTGGGGGCAACGATGGGGGCAGGACCCCTTCGAATCGCCGGCCGCCGCAGCCCGCGAGCACGGCCGCCATCCCACAGCACACGCCGAACACCGTTGCGACTCGATTGCCCTTCATGACGACCTCCCTGCAGTGCTTCGAGCCCGGGAGGTCGGCGGCACCCGCGAGACACCCGGCGCCCAATGCCTGAACGCGGAGCGCGGCAAGGCGTTGACATCGGAGCCGAGTGCGTGCCCGGAACATCAGAGCCGGCCAGCGGCTCATAACGGGGGCGCCGGCGCCGCAGCATCCTCCGGCAGCGGAATCCATTCCCGGTCATCGAGCTGCGGAAGCTTCATGCGTCCCTGGCGCCAGTCGGCCTTGGCCTGGTCGATCCGCTCGCGCGATGAGGACACGAAGTTCCACTCGATGAAGCGCTCCCCGACCGGCTCCCCGCCCAAAAGCATCACGATCGACGGCTCGATCGCCTTGAAAAGGATCGGTTTGCCGGGCGCGAACACCAGCATCCGGCCCGGCTCGAACCGCTGCCGGTCCACCTCCACGGCCCCAACGGCGACGTACGCGGCGCGTTCGGAATACTCCGTCCCCAGCTGCGCCTGGACCCCCGTGCCGAGTCGCCAATGGACGTAGAACAGGGGTGAGAACGTCTTGACACTCGCCGTGGCACCGAACGCCGCCCCTGCAATGAGCCTCGCCCAGAGCCCCTGCGCCTCGTAAGTCGGCAGGTCCGTCGCGCCGTGATGGGAGAAAGCGGGCTCCGTCTCCTCGGCGTCTCGGGGCAGTGCCACCCAGGCCTGCACGCCGTGCACCGTTCCCCCCTCGGCGCGGGCGCGCTCGAACCGCTCGGAATGAGTGATTCCCCGGCCCGCCGTCATCCAGTTGACCTCGCCCGGGCGAATCGACTGCTCCGACCCCACGCTGTCGCGATGCACGATTTCGCCGTCGAACAGGTACGTGAGCGTCGAGAGTCCGATGTGCGGGTGCGGCCGGATATCCACCGAGCGTGGCACGCCGGGCGCAAAAACCTTCGGTCCCATGTGATCGAAGAAGATGAAGGGGCCGACCATGCGCCGCTTCGCAAAGGGCAAAACGCGTCCGACCTCGAATCCGCCGAGATCACGGCGCTGCTGCGTAATGACGAGATCGATCACGAGCTGTCTCCAGGTCAATCTGCCGAGCCGTTCAATCTAGCAGCTACATTGAAACGGCGCCCCGCGTGCACGGAGCACCTTCGCCGTACCTGTCGCAGAGCAGCATGACACAGGGCCGTGGGCTTGAGCGCGCTGCAACACGGGACTGCGTGCAATGCAATCACCCGGTCGCATGATGTCAAGTCGGTTCGCAAGGGTGTAGAGTTTGAAACCAAATTCGCCACGCCATCCCAGTATTCAGGGAGAAGTACAATGCAAACACTCCGCACCTCGATCCGGTGCCGGGCGGCGCTCGCGTTCATCTGGGTTCCGGCAATCTTTGCAACGGGCGCCGCATGGGGCGCCGATCAACCGCCGCAGATTCCGACCTGCGCCAAGAAGATCGGTACCCTCGCCGTGCACGAGCCGCAGAATCAATGGTGGGTCGGCATGAATCTGGACTCCCCCGCCGCGCTCATCAAGGTCTACGTCGCGCAGTCGAAATGCTTCACGCTGGTCGATCGCGGCCAGGGCCTGCAGGCCGCACAGGAGGAGCGCGCGCTTGCGGCGAGCGGTGAGGAGCGCTTCGGCTCCAACGTCGGCAAGGGACAGATGAAGGCCGCCGATTACGTGCTCGTACCCGATATCGCTAATCGCAACGCCCACGCAGGCGGCACGAACATCGGCGGCATCGTCGGCGGCTTCTTGCCGCACGGCTTCGGCGCCGCGGTGGGCGGCGTGAGTATCAAGAGCAAGACCGCGGATGTGGTGCTCACGCTCACCGACATCAGATCCACCGAGCAGGTTGCGCTCGAGCAGGGCCACGCGAAGAAGACCGATCTCGGTTGGGGCGGCGGTGGCGGGGCAGGCTTCTTCGGTGGCTTCGCCGCCGGAGGGGCCAGCAGCTACGCGAACACCGAGATCGGCCAGGTCGTCGCGATGGCCTACCTCGATGCCTACACCAAAATGGTCACCGAGCTGCAAGCCAATGCGCCCGATGCGAAGGCCGACAACGTGCAGCAATCGGTCACCATGAGCAAGCCCGGAAAGATGTACGCGCAGGCGGACCTGCACTCGGCGGTAGTGCGCGACCTCGACCCCGGAATGACGCTCTATCCGACCGGAGACAAGGTGGGCGTCTGGTGGAAAGTCACCGATGAGCTCGGGAATGCGGGCTGGGTCGTTTCGACGTACTTCCAGCTGGCGAGGTGAGCGAAACCAACACCGGAAGCGCTGCCCGCGGAGCCGCCCAGGAAGGCGCCCTGCCGTAATCCGCGAGGGGGAAGACGCCATGGATACGACCAGAGCCGTCGATCCGACACGAATCGTGGCCCGCGCCCGATCGATACTGCTCACACCCAGGACCGAATGGCCGGTCATCGCCGCAGAGCCCGATACGGCAGGAGGCCTGTACTCGAACTACATCCTCGTGATGGCGGCGATACCGGCCGTCATTCAGCTCCTCCGCTCGACGCTGATCGGCGCGCGAGTGCCGTTTCTCGGCACTTATCGCGTGGGATTCACGACGGGGATCTCGAGCGCGATCGTCGCCTGGGTGCTCGCGCTCGTCGTAGTGTACGTCGTCGCCCTCATCGTCAATGCGCTCGCGCCCACCTTCCAGGGCGAGAAGAATCAGGTGCAGGCGCTCAAGGTAGTCGCCTACGCCTACACGGCGAGCTGGGTCGCCTCCATCCTCGGCATCATTCCGGGGCTTGCGCCGATTGCGGCGCTGGTGGGCCTCGTTTACGGCATCTATCTGCTGCGCCTCGGACTGCCCGCCACGATGAAGTGTCCGGACGGCAATGCGATCGGCTATACCGCCGCAACGATCATCGTCGCGGTCGTCGTCTCGATCGCGCTGAGCTTCCTCATCACGAGGATTCTCGGTTCGCAGTTCGCGCTCTACCCCGGAGCGGGCTTCGCCCCGCGAACGAGCGGCACGTTCGCGCCGAGCACACCGTCGAGTGCCGCGCAGCAGGTATTCGGGGCCGCGCTCGGAAGCAACGGCCACGTGGTGTCGCTCCCGACCGATCAAATGAAGTCTTTCATTCCGGACTCGCTCGGCGGACTCAAACGCACCCAGCTCTCCGCGACGCGCAGCGGCGCCATGGGCATGCAAGTATCGAGCGCGACGGGGTCCTACTCGGACGGCGCCGGGCACAATCTGCAGCTCGAGATCACCGACACCGGCTCGCTCAAGGGCCTCGTGGGATTCGCAGCCGGCTGGGCCGGCGCCGAGCAGGACAACGAGACCGACTCGGGCTACGACAAGACCTATCAGAAGGATGGGCAGATCGTGCACGAGAGGTGGGACCGCAACACCCACCAGGGCGAGTACGGCATCATCGTCGCCAGTCGTTTCTCGGTGGCCGTCACGGGCAGCGCATCCGATATCAACGATCTGAAGAGCGCAGTGGCGAGCGTGAATCTC
>JASHUC010000126.1 GCA_030040235.1 Gammaproteobacteria bacterium
CATCAGCTCCCCGACGCCGCTCCAGTCGCCGCGCGAGATGCACTTCATGTACTCGGCGAGCGAGTGCGTGTGCATGGAGACTTCCGGATGCTCGTGAGGGGCGAGCAGCGCGGCCGCTTCCGCGCAAAAGGTCCGATAGCAAAGCGCGGCGCCTTCAGCCGAGCAGGCGACGATACCGAGGTGGTGGGCCATCCCTCAGACCAACAGCAAGCGCAATCCCAAGACCGAGAGCAGCAGGCCGGCGAAGCTGAATACCGCCCCGTGCACCCAGTTCATCACCGGCCGGCGAATGGTGGCGGTATCCGCGGGCGCCTCCGGGCGGTACATGACCGGGACGCGTGAGCCGACGGGAAATGAGCTGGCGAGCCGCTCCTGGAACTGTACGCTCGTCCCGCTCGCGGTGGTGAAACGCACGACCGGGTAGACATTGCGGATGCCCTTCAGATCCGTCATCTCATGAAGCGCGATCACCTCGCCGGTCGTGCGCAGCCCGGCAGTCGCAACGCGCAGCATCGATCCGAGATCCCATAGACCCGGGACGAGCTGGATGAGACCCCAGAAGAGCAGCAGAGCGCCGAACCCGTGCAGTGCGGTGCGGGTGCGCCCACGGGGGGGACCGGAGAGGATCACGATAGGACGACCCCGCTCATCGACGAGCCCCGCAGAGCGCGTCGAGCCCTCGCGGGCTGGGTCATCGCCTTCGGCGGGTTTCATGTGAAAACTCCGGGCTTCGGCGCTACCGCGCTGAAGAGACCTGGCCGCAGTTGGATTCTGACACGCTCAGGCAACGCCCGGACGCCGACCGGCACTCCGATCGGGTGACACATGCGGATGCGCTGCATGAAAAACACGCGACATCACCCTGTTTGCGCGGCCTATAATGCGCCGCGCGCCGGGACGCACCTTCCCAAACGAGCGCTCCCGGATGCGCCTCGAGCATGAAGACTCTCGTCATCGAAGATCAGTCGGACACCTCGCGCTACATCGGCAATGGCCTGCGCGAGGCCGGTCACAGCGTGACCGCCTGCGACAACGGCCTCGACGGATTGCACCTCGCGCTCAACGAAGCCTGGGATCTCATCATCATCGATCGGCTGCTGCCGGGTGGGGTGGATGGATTGTCGATCGTCGGCAAGCTGCGCGACCTCGGCAAGACGACGCCCGTGCTCATCGTGAGCGCGCTGACGAGCACCGACGAGCGTGTGCGGGGGCTGCGCCAGGGAGGCGATGACTATATCTCCAAGCCCTTCGCCTTCTCGGAGCTTCTCGCCCGTGTCGAGGCGTTGCTGCGTCGCTCGCAGCCTGGCCACGGCACGGCGACGCTGCAGGTCGCCGACCTCACGCTCGATCTGCGCACTTTTCAGGCGAGCCGCGGCAGCGTGCCGATCGCCCTGCAGCCGCGTGAGCTGCGGCTGCTTGCCTACCTCATGCGACACGAGGGGCAAGTCGTCACCCGGACCATGCTGCTCGAGTCGGTGTGGGACTGTCATTTCGATCCCCAGACGAATGTCATCGACGTTCAGATCAGCCGGCTGCGCAGCAAGGTGGACAAGGGATTCGCGCCAGCCCTGATTCACACCGTGCGCGGCGTCGGGTACCTGCTCGGCGAGCGCGCATCGCACGCGGCATGAGTGAGACGGTGAGCTCGCGTACGCGGCCGGGTTGATGCGCGCCGGACTCAACAATTCCATCGCGACGCGCCTCGCGCTCGGCAACGGCGCCCTGCTCGTCGCGCTCATCCTGGTCACTTCCGCGGTGTTCTATTTCGGGACCGTGGGGGTGCTCGATCGGGCTATCGACGGCAAGATCGTCTCCATCTCCGGCCGTCTGCTCGCCACATACGGTCATCGCCCGCTGAGCGCACTCACGCGCGAGATCAACCTCGAGCTCACCGACGGCATCGATTCGGACACGGAGATCTTCCTCGTGACATCCGCTTCCGGCGCGCGCATCGCGGGCAATCTATCGCAGTGGCCGGTGCATCCGCCGATCGGACGCATGCTCAGGCGGGAGGTGATACGCAACGGCCGGCCCTCCGCGGCACGCCTGCTCGTCGAGCCGCTCCCGCAGGGGGGACTCCTGTACATCGGCCGGGACCTGAGCGAGCAGCGCTCCATCCGCCAGCTCGTGCTGCGCGCGTTGCAGGCGGCGGCTGCCGTGTCGCTCGTGCTGGTCGTGTTCGGCGCATGGCTGTTCCGCCATGAGATCGAGCGGCGCATCGGCGGCATCCGCCGCACTGCGGCGGAGATCGAAGCCGGCAACCTCGACCGGCGAATCTCCATCTCCGGAGATGACGAGTTTGCACGCCTGGCGGTCGACATCAATCGCATGCTCGACCGGATCGGTGAGCTCATGAACGGCGTGCGCCACGTCTCCAATGCGATCGCACACGATCTGCGGACGCCACTCGCACGCGTGCGTGCCGCGCTCGATGATGCGCTCAGGCGAGACCTGACGGGCCCCGCCCTTGCCGAGGCGGCCCGCGAAGGCGTCGAGGGCATCGATGATCTGATCGTGCTGCTCAACAAGCTGCTGCAGATCGCCGAGGCCGAGTCCGGGATGCGCACCGCCGCGTTCGAGACCGTGGATGCGAATCGCATCGCTCACGACATGGTCGAGCTCTACGATGCAGCGGCGGAGAATGCCGGCGTGCACCTGCGGGCGATGAGCCGCGGCGCCGTGTGGGCCGAAGGTGATCACGACCTTCTCGCGAGCGCGGTTGCGAGCCTGATCGACAACGCCATCAAGTACGCCGGGCGCGGGGCAAGTGTCGAGCTCGAAGCGCGGGCCGAACCGGGGGGCGTCGCCGTCACGGTGCGCGACGACGGTCCGGGGGTGCCTGCCTCGGAGCTGCCGCGTCTGACGGATCGGTTCTATCGAATGGATCGGGCGCGGCACCAGCCCGGCAACGGCCTCGGCCTGGCAATCGTCTCGGCCATCGCGACGCTGCACGGCGGAGCGCTCGAGCTCTCGAATGCCGCACCGGGGCTGCGGGTAACCCTCCGCCTGCGCGCGGGGACTCCGGCGCGCGGCGTGGGAACCGGCGGCCCCGCGCACACCGCACCGCTCGCGGAGCTTTCCAATCCGTAATCCGACTGCAACGGACCTGTAATCCTCGCGCCTGGAAGATAGGCGGTCGCCCAGCGCGACCGCCGGGCATCGATGGAGCGTGCTTCACCGATCGAGCGGCGCTTCATCCCACGGTTTTCCTCGAGGACATCTGCGATGCCATCCTTGCCGCTAGCGCGCCTCGTCCGGGATTGGGCGCCGGCGCTCTCCGCCGCCGCGATGCTTCTTGCGGCGCTCCAGGGCTGCGGGAACTCCGCGGGAGCGAGCGCCGAGACCGCTGCACGCGGCGCGGATGCTGCGCAGAGCGATTCACCCATCCAAACCGTCGAGCTCACCGCGGCGCAGCTGCGCTCGGTGTCGGTCGAGCCGGTCGGCAAGCACCCCTTCACGCTCGAGCGCGAGACCGTCGGCACCATCGACTTCGACGAGGACCGGACCGTCCAGGTCTCCCCGCCCTACCAGGGCCGCATCGTCCGCTTGCTCGCGAGCACCGGCGATAAGGTGAGGAAGGGACAGCTGCTCTTCACCCTCGACAGCCCCGATCTGGTGCAGGCCGAATCGACCCTCATCTCCACCGCCGGAGTGCGCGAGCTCACGACCCGGGCCCTCACGCGCGCCAAGGGTCTGTATGCCATTCAAGGCATGGCCCAGAAGGACTATCAGCAGGCGGTCTCGGATCAGCAGGCTGCGGAGGCCGCCTACCAGGCGGCGCGCAACGCGGTGCGCATCTTCGGCAAGAGCGAAGCGGAGATGAACCGGATCGTGGCCCAGCGCCATGTCGATGCTCAGATGCCCGTGGTGAGCCCGATCGACGGGGTGGTGACGGCGCGCAACGCTGCACCCGGGACGCTGGTGCAGCCCGGCGGCAGCCCCGCGCCCTATACCGTCGCCGACGTATCGACCAAGTGGCTGCTCGCCGAGGTGCCCGAAGCGGATCTACCGCTGTTGCGGCTCGGGCAGGCGGTCGACGTGAAGGTGCTCGCGTATCCGGGGCGCACCTTCCATGGGCGCATCAGCAATATCGCCGAGGAGATCGACCCCAACACCCACCGCGTGACGGTGCGCTCGCAGATCGCAGATCCGGGCGATGAGCTTCGAGCCCAGATGTTTGCGACGTTCACGGTTCACGTCCGCGGGCCGACCCCCGAGGCGGCCGTTCCCGCCAATGCAGTCGTGCGCGAGGGCGACGGTACGATGACCGTCTGGGTCACGACGGACGAGCACCGGTTCACACGCCGCACGGTGCGCATCGGTGCTCAGCAGGACGGGTTCGACCAGGTCCTCACCGGGTTGCAGCAGGGCGAGCACATCGCTGCTACCGGTGCGCTCTTTATCAGCAATGCCGCGGTGCAGGGCGCGGCCGACTGAGCTCGCGCGCCTGTCTTAGCTCCCGATGCTGCGCGCTCTGATCTCGCTCGCGCTTCTGCGCCGGCCGATCGTGCTGGTGGGACTGGCCGCTTTCCTCGTGACCGGGCTCTTCGCCTTCTCCAAGCTCAACATCGAGGCGTACCCGAATCCGGCCCCCGTGATCCTCGAGATCACCGCTCAGGCGCCCGGCCTCTCGGCCGAGGAAATGGAGCGCTACTACACCATCCCGATGGAAGTGGGACTGGCTGCGACCCCGGGTGTGAACAACATCCGCTCGACGTCGTTCTATGGCCTGTCCTTTGTCCGCGTCACGTTCGACTACGGCGTCGATTACTACTTCGCTTATACGCAAGCGGCCCTCAGTCTGCAGCAAAACGTCAATCTGCCGAACGGCGTGACGCCCCAGATCCAGGCCTCGAGCCTCGTCGGGGAGATCTATCGCTACCAGGTGGTGGGACCGCCGCACTTCGGCCTGACGAACCTGCGCACCCTACAGGACTGGGTGCTGCAGCGGCGCCTGTTGACCGTGCCGGGCGTGGTCCAGGTGGTCGCCTGGGGCGGCACGACCAAGGAATATCAGGTGACCGTCGATCCCCGCAAGCTCGAGGCGTATCAGATCACGGTGCCACAACTCATTCAGGCGCTCGGGAACGCCAACATCAACGTGGGTGGCCGCACGGTCGATTTCGGCCAGCAGTCGGTCAATATCCGCGGTCTCGGTCTCATCGACTCGACGGACGATATCGGGAACGTCGTCCTGCGCGCCCAAGGAGGCACGCCGGTGCTCGTGAAGGACGTGGCACGCGTCCAGATCGGCTACGTCCCACGACTCGGTCAAGCCGGACGCGATGACGACGACGATGCGGTGCTCGCGATCGTCGTCATGAATCAAACCCTGCACACCAACGATGTGCTCGCGCGCGTGAAGGCGGAGGTGGCAAAGATCAACAGCGACGGCACGCTGCCGCCGGGCGTGAAGGTCGTGCCGTACTACGACCGCTCGACGCTGGTCAACGTGACCACGCATACCGTGCTGCACAACCTCCTGTACGGATGCGTGCTGGTGTTCCTGATCCAGTGGGTCTTCCTCGGGGACCTGCGCAGCGCGATCACGATCGCGATGACCATTCCGTTCGCGCTGTTCTTCAGCATCATCCTGCTCGTCGTGACGGGTCAGTCGGCCAATCTCCTGTCGCTCGGGGCGGTGGATTTCGGTGTGATCGTCGATGCGGCGGTGATTCTGGTCGAGAACGTGTTCCGTAACTTCCAGCTGCCGCAGGCCGAGCGGCGTGCGATCGTCGCTCACTATCTCGAGCAGCACGCCCTCGACGCGGCGCGCGGCTGGAGAGACCGGCTGCGGCTGATCTACATGAGCGCGGTTCAAGTCGATCGGGCGGTGCTGTTCTCCACGTTGATCATCGTCGCTGCCTTTCTGCCGCTCTTCACCATGCAGGGTGTCGAAGGACGAATCTTCGGTCCGATGGCACGAACCTACGGATACGCGCTCGCCGGGGCGCTGATCTGCACCTTCACGGTCACCCCGGCGCTCATCTCGCTCCTGCTTCCCCGCCACGTGAACGAGATGGAGACCTGGCTCGTGCGCCGGCTGCGGGCGCTTTATACCCCGGTGCTGCGCTGGGCGCTGGACCACCGCCGGGCAACGCTCGGCGGCGCGCTCGTCTTCCTGCTCATCGCGGGCGTGCTGCTCACGCAGCTCGGGAGCGAATTCCTGCCGACCCTCGAGGAGGGCAACCTCTGGATCCGGGCGACACTGCCGCCGACGATCTCGCTCGAAGCGGGCGATGCCATGGTCACCCGCATGCGGCAGATCATCAAGAGCTACCCCGAGGTCATCACGGTGACCTCCCAGCACGGCCGGCCCGA
>JASHUC010000127.1 GCA_030040235.1 Gammaproteobacteria bacterium
CGGTACCGCGGCACGAGTCCGCGCAGGCCGGGCACCGAGAGGCAGCCCTCCCAGCCCTCATCCTGCTCCGGCCCGATCGGCGTGACCGTTGGATTCACGAGCACGGTGTACGGCACGCCCGGGATCTGCGGGTAGCGCGGATTGTCCTTGAGCTCGAAGATCACGACGCGCAGGCTCACGCCGATCTGCGGCGCGGCGATCCCCGCGCCGTTCAGAGCGCGCATGGTCTCGTCCATATCGGCCACCAGCGCACGCAGCTCGGCGGTTCCGAGCTTCGCTACGGGAGCCGCGACCTGCCTCAGAAGCGGGTTACCCATCTTCAATACCGGTCGCAGCGACATCGTCCGACGGCTCTTCAGGAATCCTCGGTCATCAGCGGCCGCGGAGGGCCGACCCGCACATCGAGCCCGCGGTGGCAAAAGATCGACCTCGAGTGCTCCAGACCGAGTGTACTCAAGGGGCTGTCCGCCGGCACGTGCACCGCGCCGGGGGTGCGGCTGACGGCGCTTCGGCCACGGCCCTCGAAGCGGCACAGACGCGAGTTGAGCCGCGTGAGCACCGGCAGATAGAGCGGCAGGGGCAAGGAGAGCTTCGGCGGCCGGCAGCTCACCGCACAGAGGAGTCGCTCGCCCTGCCGCACGCGCACCTCGCCTGCGCTCTCGAGATCCCACTCGAAGGAGGCGAGCTGCTTGGGCAGGCCCCAGATCTCCCGCCCCCCGGCCATCGAGCTCGGCTCATCGACATAGATGTGCGCGATCCAGAACCCGAGCCTGGCACGGACCCGCGCGGCGACCGCGACGATGAGCTCATGGTAGTGCAGCGTGGATCCGGCCGAGTACGAGGCGATGAAGAGCAGCACCGGCGTGCGGCGCGGCACGGCGGGAACGGCACGCACCGATGGGGGAAGGCTCGCTGCGGCCTGCTCACTCGGAATCAGGCGCAGCGCGTGCAGCGCACAGCCGCGCAGCCTCCACGGGGCCGCCGGATAAGCCATGCGGGGCGAAGCGTAGGCGGATCTCGCCATTGGCTATCGTACCTCGCCCGCGCCGGCCCAGCACCGCAGCACCGCAGCACCGCAGCGCTTCAACGCCTCAGAAGGTGACCGGCCGCGCGAGGAAGGTCTGCGAGCCGAACTCCATCTCGAAAGCCAGCCCGATGGTCGGGCTCAGCTCGCGGTGCTGATAGGGGAAGTACTTGGGCCAGTCCACGCCGGTCCGCAACTCGAGTATGAGCCAGTCGCGCAGGATGCTGCGGCGATACGCGAGACGCGCCCCGTAGTCCTGAACCGGCACCTCGGCCTGCGTGATGTCGTCGATGTTGAGCTCTGCAACGATGGCGCGGCTCTCGGCATACGAGAAGAACGCATCGAACACGGCGTAGCTGTTCCAGCCGTAGGAACGCTGGGCATACGTCGTCGATACCGTCCAGCTCAAGAGCAGGCCGGGATTGACGAGCTTCTGCAGATCCGCCCGGGTCGTCACGCCGAATCCGCCCTGGGTGCTTTGATAGAACGCATCCTGTCGCACAAAGAGCACCGCCTTCTCAGGATCGCCGAGCTCGTAGAGATAGCCGCCCTTGAAATAAGGATCGAATCTGGAGAGTGTGACTGGAAGGCCGGCGCCCGTGTCCCACTGCACACCGGGGTGCAGGGGCTGGTTGTACTGAATGCCGAACATGGTCTGATCGGTGGGATTCGGCGCGTATGGATTGGGAAGTGCACCGGAGGCCGCCTGGCTCTCGGCGATGAATTCCTGGGGGTTGAATCGTCCGATGAACGCGTGAAGGCTGTCGCTCAACTGCGGCAGCGGGACGTCGCCGAGAAAGCGCAGGAGCGTCTGCGTCCCATAGAACCGGCTGTAGACGATACCGGGAACGACGCTGCCGGAAGCCTGCTCGTACGCCCAGTCAGGCTCCTCCGAGCCGAACCAGCGATCGACGTGCATCGCCGATTCCCAGATTGCGCTGTAAACGAGGGAGCGCACCTCGTCGAGCCACTGGTACTTCTGCTCCGGAACAGGCGTGGTCGCCTCCAGAGGCGTCGTAGCGTTGGTGCTCGGCAGCTGGGCGCTCCCGCTCTCGGGAGCGGGGCTGCGCGGGGCCGGCGTCGCGGGGGCGCCCGGGGCCTGCGAGGCGCTCGAGGACTGAGAAGCGCTCGAGGACTGCGAGGCGCTCGAGGACTGTGAGCCGTCCGCCGGCTGCGAGGCGTTCGAAGACTGCGAGGAGACGGCGACCAGCAGCGCCGTGAGCAGGAAGAAAGCGGTGGCGGGTACGCGCGGCGCCCGCACGCCTTCACGTCCTCGGGAGCCGCCGCCGCGCGGGGACTGCCGAATCCTGCAATGGGCTCGAGGCCAAGGGTGCCGTCAGGCTCTGAGCACGAGCGCGACCGCGGCCGCAATGGCGAGCGCGACGGCGATGCGTACGAGCATCCAGGTGAGCCGGGCGTTGCCCGGGCCGATGCGCCGGGCGCGCACTTGCTGGAACCCGAGCACTGCATCGCCTCGATAGAGGAAGGCCTGCACGATGATCACCGGGGCGTGCATGCCGCTCGAGACGCTGATGAGATGGGCGCG
>JASHUC010000010.1 GCA_030040235.1 Gammaproteobacteria bacterium
TCGATGGGGTCACCGGGGAAGCCGAAATAATAGGCATCTTCCTGACGTAGCAACCGCATGCCCTCGGGGCCGGCGTGCAAGGTCGCCGCGATGAAGCGCCGATCCGAGCGCGAGAGCAGTGCGGGTGCGCCGTTCGCATCGAGCCGGCGCCGGGAGCCATCGGCGCGAGTGGCGATCAGGAACAGTCTTCCGGCCAGCGGCGCGCTCTGGATCGCGACTGCACCGGCCGGTGCTACGGCCGCAAGCCGCTGCAATGCCGCTCGCAGCTCCACCCCGTTGATCGCGGCGCCGCGGAGTTGCGCGCGCTCGACTCCCGCGCCAGCGCTTTCCATCAGCCCCCAGGGGTTCATCGACAACAGGCCGCTCAGCACCCAGGTCAATACGAAAAGGCCGACGAGAAGGCCTGAGAGGTGGTGCCAGAGGTTGAAGCCGCGATAGGGTGACCAGCGCCCCTGCGGCCGGCATATGAGCTGTCGCACACCGATGTAAAGACCGGTTGCGGTCAGGAAGCAACCGATGAGGGAGGTGTAGATGACGATCTGGCTCCACAGCCAGACCCGATGACGTAGATCCGCGAAGTACAGCCAGTGCGGCACCGCGCCCAGCCAGTTCCAGAAGCGCTCGCGGCGCGTGGTGAGCTGTACCGCCTGGCCTGTCGAGCTCGAGACATAGAGCTCACCGGCCGTCCCGTCGCGCAGATCGAAATGATAGAGCGGCCGCTGTGCAGGCGGGATTCCTTCGAGCGTCCACTGGTCGAAATCGACTTTGCCGATCAAGCGCGGTGCTGGCGCGTAGGCGGCTGCCACACGGGTTGCCTGCATTGCGGAGATTCGCCCGATCACCGTGCCCGTCGGCAGATCGATCAGTCGCGCCCCCCGGGGTCCCCGTTGCAGCTCGAGTACCGGCCGGCCGGCGAGCATCTCGACCCCAAACGGCGGCACCGGATCCGTATCGCCCAGCGCGGAAGCGGAGATCCGGCAGCAATGACCCCAGTCGATCGGTGTGAGATGCGCAAGACGCGTGCGGGCATCGAGCGCCGGATAGCTCACATACATCATCACCAGCCCCGAGAGACACCACATCGCCATCAGCAAGCCGACGGCGATGCCCAGGTAACGATGGCATAAAAGCAACAGGCGGATCATGACCTCGAGCGACCTGCGATCAGCACCGACGTGTGCAGATGGAGCGTCAATACCGAGCCTGATCGCGCATGCGGCGCGCGGTGCGTCCGCTACTGGAAGCTATAAGTGTAGTTGACCTGGAAGACTCGCGGCCACGCCAAGTTGTGGATCACGTAGGGCGTGTCCGTGACGTCGGTCGTGGCGGCGCCGACTCCAGAATAGTAAATATGGTTGAAAACGTTATTGATGTGCAGGTCGATGCGCTGGTGATGATCCTGGTCGATGAAAACGTGGCCGTTCAGGTCCATGATGCTGTAGTCGCCATAGCCGATACGCTGCGTGCCGGCCCCGAAGGGCTGATCGTCCAGATCGCCGACGCGCTCGAACGTCATGCCAGCGCCGAATCGCGAGCCGGAGGGGTGATAGTCCAATCCGGCCTTGGTGACCGACACCGGAATCTGGTCGAACTGATAATCCGTGCCGATCTGGCGCGCGTTACTGTAGGTTCCGCTGGCCGTTGCCGACACCCATTCGGTGATCGGGAACTCGAGCGTGAGCTGCTCGCCGATCGTCCTGACCGTTCCCGGAACGTTGCCGAAAACCTCCTGTTGGGTCGTCGGGTCAAAGCTCTGGTAGTCGATTAGATTTTTGATCGCGCGATAGAATGTCATCGCTTCCCAATGGAGGGGCAACGCCGCCCCCATGGGAATGCGGCCGCCGATGGCCACATTGGCGTTATCGCTGCTCTCGGCCTTGAGGTTCGGATCGCCGAGCTCAGTGAGAGGAACGTTGGCGAACAGCTCCTCGTCGGTGGGTAGGCGGAACGCCGTGCCGACGTTGGCCTTGAGGTACATCGAGGGGCCGAAATCGTATTCCGCGCCGGTGTTCCAGATGGTGTCCGAAGGGCCGAAGGTTGTGTTGTTGTAGCGCAGGCCGGCCGACAGATGCAGCCCCGCGATCAGATCCGGCGTGGTGCGCAGCTGCGCGAAAACCGCATTGACGCTGGTCAGCTTCGCGTGTGGGATAAAGAACACGGTATCGCGGCCGACGTAGTTATCCAGATCGTAACCGACCACCGCCAGTAGGCCGCGCGCGAGTCCGACCTGCGCCATCAGGTTGGCGCCGAAGTCCTTGTAGCCCCAGAAATCGTCATTGTTCGCGACGGTCAGCTGACCAGGGGGATTGGGAACGTAGGCGCCGCTGGAGTTGAAGGTGCCATTGTCGAACTCGGTGTAGTACGAACTCCAGCGATGGTAGTAGCCCTGGGCGTCGACCTTGAGCGCATCGCTCGGATCGTAGTCGAGGTTCGTGCTGACCAGATCCTCATCGCGCTGGTTGTAGGCCAGTGCAATGACGGTCGGGCTCGGGTAGCCGATGGTCGCGTCCGTATGCTGGTAGAGGCTACTGAAATTCAAATTGTCGGTGAATTTGTACCCATACTTCGCGCCGAGCGTCGTGACGTCGTAGCTGCGGTGCCGGTCGGTGCCGCTGGGCTGATAGTCGGATGACGGATAGGGTTGGATGCCGGGCGACTCGTCGTGAGTGGCGTATAGCACGAAGTACTGGCTGTCCAGCTCGTCACGAAAATAGCCGTTCAGGTGCTTGCCGTCGGCGCTGTCCGCGCCGAAGCTGAAGACACCGTCCGGGTGATCGGTGAACGACTTGGTCACGATGTTGACCGCGCCGGCGACCGCCTGACTGCCGTAGTACAGCGCCTGCCCGCCATCGAGCACTTGGATCTGCTCGATCATGCTGGCCGGAATCGTGTCGAGCGGCGTGGTGCCCGCGTAGAGGCGGTTGTTGATAGGGATGTCATCGACGAGCCACAGCACGTCCTCGGTGCGTGAGCCCTGCAACGAGACGTTCACGTAGTTGAAGGGCCCGGCGTTGGAGGCGATGTACAGACCCGGGGTCTGGGCGTCGAGCGCCTGCGCGACGTCGATGTAGCCACCGCTGAGGATCTGCTGGGCGGTCACTGTGTCGACGCGCGTGCCATACTGCGAGAGCTCCTGCGGCAGCTCGTTCTCGATGCTCTTGGCCGTCACGACGACTTCCTGCAGCTGGTCCGGCCCCGAGGTGTCTCCCTGAGCGGACGTTGTGGTCGCGGCGGTCTGCGCGCCGGCCTTACCGATGAAGATGGCACTTAGCACGCACACGCACGCAAGCGCGCGCGCGAACGGAGTCCGCGTCTGCATGTGATCTCCCCTGGGCTTGTTGTCGTCGTGACCGTCGCTCGCGACGGTCTTGTCATCGACTAATACGCGCCTGCCGGCAGCCTCCCTCCGCGGGTGCGCATCGGAACTTGACAGTCATCCAGTTGACCCAATATCTTGTGTCTGCCAGCGGTGCCAACCCCAAGGGGTTGGCTCAATAG
>JASHUC010000128.1 GCA_030040235.1 Gammaproteobacteria bacterium
GCGTAGTCGCTCAACCTGCTGATGCGCAGCATTCGGGGTCCACCGCCTCAGAATCCACCGGGTCCACCGCAAACTGGGACTATTTTAGTACTGATTAGCTCGCGCGCCAACCGGAGCCGGACGGTGTGCCCAGGGCCAAAGCACGTCTGCGGGCACCCGTTTTGCTATTCTTCGCGCCCGTCGAGAGCATCCGGAGGACTCGGACGATGAACCGCAACGAGCTCGAGCGCGTGGCACGCGCCATGGTGGTGAAGGGGAAGGGCATCCTGGCCGCAGACGAAAGCTCCGGCACGATCAAGCGGCGCTTCGAGGGCATCAAGCTCGAGTCCACCGAGGAGCACCGGCGTGCGTACCGGGAGATGCTGTTCACCGCGCCCGGGGCGGCGGAGTTCCTGAGCGGGGTGATCCTGTTCGACGAGACCATCCGCCAGAAGACGCGCGAGGGCGTGCCGTTTCCCGATTATCTGCGCGACCATGGCGTCATTCCGGGCATCAAGGTCGATCTCGGCGCGAAGCCGCTTGCCCAATTCCCGGGCGAGACGATCACCGAGGGTCTCGACGGACTGCGCGAGCGGCTCGCGGAGTACCGCAAGCTCGGGGCCCGCTTCGCCAAGTGGCGGGCCGTCATCGACATCGGCGAGGGCATTCCCACCGGATTTGCGGTGCGGGCGAATGCCCACGCGCTCGCGCGTTACGCGGCGCTTTGCCAGGAGCAGGACATCGTCCCCATCGTCGAGCCGGAAGTGCTCATGGACGGGGCTCATTCGATCGAGCGCTGCGAGGCGGTGACCGATGGGGTGCTCGCGGCGGTGTTTGACGCGCTCTTCGAGCATCGCATTTACCTCGAGTGCATGGTGCTCAAGCCGAACATGGTGATCTCCGGCAAGAAGGCGCCGCAGCGCGCCGGACCGGACGAGGTGGCCCAGGCGACCGTGCGGTGCCTCAAGCGCCACGTTCCGGCAGCGGTTCCGGGTATCGCCTTCCTCTCGGGCGGACAGTCGCCGGAGGAGGCGACGCTGCACCTCTCGCTCATGAATCAGATGAGCGGACTGCCGTGGCATCTGACCTTCAGCTACGGCCGTGCCCTGCAGGACACCGCCCTGAAGGGCTGGGGCGGCTCGGCGGCCGGCCTCGGTGCGGGTCAGAAGGAGCTCGCCAAGCGCGCGAAGCTCAACGGCCTCGCAACGCTCGGACGATACCAGGCCGCGCTCGAGAGTCAGGCTGCATAGTCAGCCCGTGCCCGCCGCAGAGCAGCAAGCGCCCGCGCACCCGCCCGCGGACGACGTGGTCGTCGATGTGCGTGACGTGCACTACGCGATCGGTGGCCGCGAGATTTTCTCCGGCCTCACGCTCACCGCGCGGCGCGGCCGCATCACCGCGGTCATGGGTCCGAGCGGCACGGGCAAGACGACCCTGCTGCGGCTCATCACCGCGGGCGCCTATGCGGACAGCGGCCGCATGACGGTGTGGGGCCGGGATCTTGCGCGCCTGCGGTCGCGTGAGATCTTCGCGATGCGCACGCGCATGGGGATGCTGTTCCAGAACGGCGCGCTGCTCACCGATCTCGATGTGTTCGAGAACGTCGCCTTTCCGCTGCGCGAGCACACCCGGCTCCCGGAGGCACTGATCCGCGACATCGTGCTCACGAAGCTCAACGCGGTGGGCCTGCGGGGCGCCGCGGAGCTCATGCCCGCCGAGCTCTCGGGTGGCATGGCGCGACGCGTGGCGCTTGCGCGCGCGATCGTGATGGACCCCGAGCTTCTGATCTACGACGAGCCGTTCGTCGGTCTGGACCCGATCGCGCTCGGGGTGATCCTGCGGCTCATCCAGAAGATGAACGAAGCGCTCGGATTGACCAGCATCGTCGTGTCGCACGATGTCCACGAGCTCGAGACCATCGCACACGAGAGCTACCTCATCTCCGAGGGCCGGGTGGTCGCCTCCGGCACGCCCGCCGAGCTCGGGGCGGGCAACTCGCCGATCCTGCAGCAGTTCATGAGCGGCAGCCCCGACGGCCCGGTGCCCTTCCACTATCCCGCGCCGGATTACTTGACCCAGCTCCTCGATGGAGAGCGACGGTGAGCGGCTGGGCGCCGCGTGGGCCGATCGGGCGCGCATTGCAGCGCATCGGGGCGACCTCGCTGTTTGCGTTCCGAGTCATCCTCGCGTGCGGACCGGCGTTCGCGCGGCCCGGCCTGATCGTTCACCAGATTTACAATGCCGGCGGCCGCTCGCTCATCATCATCATGCTCTCGGGGGTGTCCACCGGCGCGGTGCTCGGCCTGCAGGCGTACAACCTGCTGCAGCGCTTCGGCTCCGCCTCCGCGCTCGGCATTGCGGCGGCCCTCAGCCTCATCCGGGAGCTCGGACCGGTGCTCACCGCGCTCTTGTTCGCAGGGCGCGCGGGCACCGCCCTCACCTCCGAGATCGGGCTCATGCGGGCCACCGATCAGCTCACCGCGATGGAGATGATGGCGGTGGACCCGCTGCGCTACGTCGCGGCGCCCAGATTTCTCGGTGGGCTCATCTCGTTGCCGCTGCTCACCGCGATTTTCGACATCGCCGGGCTCTACGGCGCACAGCTCATCGGCGTGCAGATGATGGGCGTGGACGCGGGCACGTTCTGGTCGCAGACGCAGAGCGCCGTCGGGCTGGCCGATGTGAAGCAGGGCGTGATCAAGAGCCTGGTGTTCGGCTTCGTCGTGAGCCTGATCGCCGTGTACGAGGGCTATCATTCGGATGGCACCGCCGAGGGCGTGGGACTTGCTACCACCCGTACGGTGGTCGCCTCCTCGGTCCTCACGCTGGTGCTCGATTACATGATGACCGCGGCCTTTCTATAGAAGGTGTCACCGAAGATGCGCGCGAATCGAACCCTCGAGGTCGGAACCGGACTGTTCGTGTTGCTCGGCTTTGCCGCGCTCATTTTTCTCACGACCCAGCTGCCCTCGAGCGGACTGAAGCTGGGCGGCGCGAAGGCGGGCTACCAGGTGACGGCGGAGTTCGACAACATCGGCCAGCTCGTCAAGGGCGCCCCGGTGACGATGTCCGGCGTGCGCATCGGGGAGGTGGAGGGGATCCGCATCAATCCGCAGGATTTCCGCGCGCTCGTCACGATGCGCATCGACCCGCAGTACAACCAGATTCCGGACGACAGCGACGCGAGCATCGACACCCAGGGTCTGCTCGGGGAGCAGTATGTCGCGATCGGCGCCGGCGGCTCGGAGATGTACCTGATGAACGGCAGCCGCATCCAGTTCACGCAACCCGCCGTCGTGCTCGAGAACCTCATCAACAAGCTCTTTGCGAGCTTTGCCGGCAAGAGCAGCGAGTCGAGCTCGAGCGGCTCGAGCAGCTCGAGCGGCAGTGGCGCCCCGAATGCAGGCGGCAAGCGGCCCGCGCCCAAAGGCCAGTGAAGGAGCTTTCCACATGAGATCGCTGAACGCATGGGTGTACGGCATCGGTTGGCTCGCGGTCCTCGCGCTCGCAGGGGGCGCAGGAAGCACCGCAGCTGCGGCGCAGGACGGGGCGAGCGGGGCCCAGGACCCCTCCCAGGTCGTGCAGAACGTCGCGCAAGGCTTCCTCAAGGACCTCGACGCTCACCGGGGCGCCTACTCGCAGAACCCGGAAGCGCTGCGGCAAGCGGTCAATCGCGATGTGCTGCCGTACTTCGACGTGCAGTACGCCGCACGGCTGGTGCTCGCGAGGTACTGGCGCACGGCGAGCCCCGAGCAGCGGCAGCAGTTCATCGACGCCTTCGAGAATTCGATGCTCGCCAATTACGGCAGTGCGCTGCTCGGCTTTCAATCGAACCGCCTGCAGGTACTGCCGACCCGGGGTGCCCCCGACCCGAAGGGGACGCTCGTGCGCACGCAAATCCATCGGGACGACGGCTCGACGGTGAGTGTGAACTTCGAGCTGCATCAGACCCCGCAAGGCTGGAAGGCCTGGGACGTGATCGTCGAGGGGATCAGCTACGTCAAGAGCTTTCGCGATGACTTCGGCGCCCAGATCGAGCAGCAAGGACTCAACGCCGTGATCCAGCGCCTGCAGCGTGGGGAGAAGCCCGCGAATCTGCCGAACCCCGGGGCCAAGGGATCCTGATGGCGCGCGCCCCCGTAGAGGTGATCGCCTCCACTGCGAACCGCTACGCGGTGCGCGGAGCGCTCACCTTCGGCACCGCTGGGCGCGCGCTCGATGCGGGGCTCGAGGCCTTCGCCGCGGCGCGCGGGGCGATCGAGGTGGACCTCTCGGGCGTTGCCGCCTCGGACAGCGCCGGCCTTGCGGTCCTCATCGAGTGGATCGGCTGGGCGCGGCGCAATGCCCGCGAGCTCAGGGTGTCGAATCCGCCGCAGGCGCTGTGTGCGATTGCACGGATCTGCGAGCTCGAGGAGCTGCTCGGCGGCCCGCAGCCGCCGCGGCAGGGCCGGCCGTAACGGACTGCCCCGGGCGGTGCAGCCTCACCGCGGAGGCGGCGGGCTCGAAGGCGGATCCTCGAGCGATTTCTCGAGCTCCTCTTCCTGCTGCTGCTCAGAGTTGCCGGACTGGCCGTGAATCGCGAACTGGCGCTGCTGCAGGTAGGCGTTGCGGGCAAACGCGTACTCGTCGAAGGGATGCTGCGACTTCAGAAGCTGGT
>JASHUC010000129.1 GCA_030040235.1 Gammaproteobacteria bacterium
CTCGTTGAGGAGGTCGCTGGCGACTACCGTCCCCGTCACACCGCGAGCGGCGAGCGCCGCGGGAGCGTCGAAGGCATCGATGACCACGCTGTGCGAGGTGAAGGCGTCGTGGAGCATCACGGCAATGCCTGCGCCAATCACGAGGATAATCAGGGCGATGCCGATCTGGAAGGCGATGCGGATGGCCTGGCCGATGCGCTGACCGCGCAAAAGATGGCGCTGATGCGCAAGATGCTCTAGGCGCAGCGCGTGCTCGTCCTCGAGGTGCCGCGCCTGGATATCGAGTAGACGGGCCTGCTTCTTCAGGAATGCGGAGGTGTCGCGGGCCACCTCCGGATCACTCGATGAGAGCCGCGCGGCGATAGCTGCCGCGAACGCTTCGGCACCGGCTGCCGCCTCGGGAGCCGCGGATTCGGATTTCTCCTCCTCACCGCCGAGAACGCCACCAAGCAGATCGTCGGCCATGACGAATGCCTCAGCCTCGCCGGCTCGCTGCCGCGTCGCGCGCTTGCTTCAGCGCCGCCCAGTTCGGCGCGTACTTCAGCGCCTCATCGTACTCGGTGAGCGCCTGCTCGGGGTGCCCCTCCCTGACCAACACGTCGCCCCATGCCTTGAGGGGATCGGCGAAATGCGGACCCTTGTCGTGCGCGCGGGAGAATTCACGCCCGGCGCCTACGAGATCCCCGCGAGCAAGGAGCGCCTCGCCCCACTCGTAGTACGCCGTCGGGAGGTCGGGGGCTTGGCGAACGGCCTCGGCGAACCAATGGTCGGCGGTGACTGCATCACTTGCCACCGCGGCGATCTTGGCGCGAGTGCGAACGCAGAGATAGCAGTCGGTCGGGGTTTGCGCGATGAGTGCCGTGGCGGATGCGGGATCGCCGGTCATCGCCTCGGCGTAGGCGAGCAGGGGACGATATTGGGTTGCGAGCGCGAGCTCCGCGGATGCCGCGGGGATCTGCCAGAAGGCAAAGTCTGAGAAGGCAAAGTCGGGGCTCGAGGCCTCCGATTGCTGCTCCTCCTCGATCAATGCCTTCGCGGCATCGACCGCCCCCGCCCAGTCGCCCGCAGCCGTACTGACGTCCCATCGAGCTGCGAGCACCGTGCGATCCGGGGCGCCGGCGGCAACTGCAAGGGCCAGGTTCTGCCTGGCGGTCGCCTCATCGTGCAGTAGGGCGAGAGCCTGCGCCCGCTCGGCATAACGACGCGTGAACGGGATGTGCGCGCTTCGATCCAAGATTTCGAAATCGCGCTGCAGTGCCGAGAAATCGCCCGTAGAGCGGTCCATCGTGACGTGCGCGGCGGCGATGAGCATCGGATAGCGAGCGCGTTCCGAAGGCGCCTGATCTTGCCGCCGGGTTCCCAGCAGCTTCCGTGTGAAATCGACGGCCGCCTCGGAGTGACCCAGAATCTGACTATGCGCCGAGGCTTCCATCCAGCCGACCATTACCCGCGGATCGATGTGGGTCGCGATCGAGGCGCTCGCAAGCGCACGCCGTGGATCCGGATCCGTATCGCTCAGCAGGGCGTAGGCACGGGCCTGATCTCGGTTGGGCTGCGCTGCCAGGCTCGCACTGTGCACATAGCGCTGGGCGGCAGCGTAGGCCTCCGGAATGCGGCTCGTGGCGCCCAGATAGATGACGTTATTCGTGGGATCGAAGATCGCAAACGCCCGCTCCGCGGCGGCCTGCATCAGCCGATCAAGATCCGCGCTCGATCCGTTCACTACGATCGGATCCGCACCGGCGATATGCAATACGAGGGAAATCGCCCCGCTCGCCTCCTCGCGCAGCTCCCCGCTCACGGCCGTTTGATGTCCGAGCCAGCGGTGCAGGAAGCGCTCGAGCTCGTCCACAGAGATCCCGGTCTCCGGAATCTGCACTTTCAATACGCCGGTCTGATTGGCGCGAACTTCGCTCGACGAGCTGACGGAAACGCGGTTGGCCGTGGCGCGGATGGCCGCCACTCGGCTGGCCAGATCCTCGGCGAGCGCCTGGCTGGTGATGCCGCGGGCCGCAAGATCCGACGGCACGGTAAAGTCCTCGACGACGAGGCTTTGATCGCTCATCGCCTCGAGGGTCATGCGGGTGGCGGCGAGGAGCACGCCCAGGGCGATCAGTGCGATAAAGGTGTACAGGCCATTGCGCATATGATCGGCGTAGCGCCTGCGCTTCGCCGCGGCGATCCCCAGGCGCCGCTCCTCGTCGAAGTGCTTGATCTGGATCTGAACGAGATGCCGCTGCTCGGCGAGGTAGGCACTCGCGGCGCGGCTCAGCGCCGGGTCGTTGCCGGCTTTTTGCAGGGCCAGTGCGAGGGCAACCGCATCGGCGCCCGCGACGGCCGCTGCACCCTCACCTTCGGGCGTCTCGCTGCCGAGGATTCCTTCGAGGCCGTCGTCGAACTCCGTCACGGCGTGCTCCCCGTCAACGCGCGAGATGACCCAGACGCGCCGTGGGCCTCGCGATGATGCTCATTCTTGTTGGGCCTCCGAGCGCTGCTCGTCGCGCCCAGAGGCAAGTACCTTACGCCGGCCACCGAACGACGGCAAACCGAAGGCGGGGTTGCCGGGGGAGGCTGTGCATGAGGCGGGAAGATGAGTGCCGCGCGCGTCCCGGAATGTGTGCCCGAGAGCTACTTGAGGCGTTGTACGCCGTTCACCTTGCCAAGATTTCGATCGAAAGTGCCGAGCGGCAAGTGGCCCGCCTTGCGGGCAATCTCCACAACGAGGCAATCGGAAAAGCCCAGGGGAGGAAATTTGCGAAAATGTTCCAGTGCGGCAGCCACGACCTCGGCGTCCTGCAAGCTGAGCCCTTATGGTTGAGGAGCATATCGATCGCCGTCCCAATCTGCTCCGCGGTGCGCTCGTAGACCGCATCGAGTACCCAGACGGTCTCCGCCAACACGAGATGTGACACCCATGCGCCAGTTGCAATGAAGGCTTCCGCGTCACGGACTTGTGACGCATCATCACGCACGATCAAGCGCACCAAGTTGTTCGTGTCAACGGCGCGCATGCCGCTTGCGAACGTATCTCCGAACGGCTTCGTGCACCTCGACCGAAGGTGTGAAGGGTGTCTTTTCCGGAAAGAGCGCGCGCTGGATTTCTTCAGAGGTATATCGAGCGGCCCTGCGGACCACGACATGATCGCCTCGTTCGTCCCATTCGAGCACGGCTCCGGGCCCCACACCCAGCTTCTTGCGAACCTCCGCTGGAACTGAGATCTGGCCTTGCGCCGTTATTTTTGATTGAGCGATAACCATGTCGGTCTTGCATTACCACGGTAATCGAGAAGCGGCAAGCCGTGATCAGGCCCTCGACTTGGCCGCTGCCGCCTCGCGGGCCTGCTTGAGCGCGGCCCAGTTCGGCGCGTACTTCAGCGCCTCATCGTACTTGGCGAGCGCATCGCTCCGCTGGCCCTGCCTCACGAGCACGTCGCCCCAGGCTTTGAGCGCGTCGGCGAAGTGGGGACCTTTCTCGTGCGCGAGAGACAGCTCCCGCGCTGCTCCCAAGAGGTCCCCGCGCGCGAGAAGCGCTTCGCCCCACTCGTAGTAGGCCATCTGCAGGTCGGGAGCCTGGCGCACCGCCTCGGCGAACCAGCGATCGGCGGTGGCGGCATCCCCGGCGGCCGCAGCGACCTTGGCGCGAGTGCGGACGCAGAGATAGCAGTCGGTCGGCGTTTGAGAGATGAGCGCGGTGGCGGATGCGGTGTCGCCGGTCATCGCCTCGGCATAGGCGAGCAAGGGACGGTAGTGGGTTGCGAGCACGAGCTCTTCGGGGTCTGCAAACTCGGGGCGCTGCGGGTTCGACTTCAGCGCCGCCGCCTTCTGCGCCTCCTCCTCGGCGACCCGCGCCTTTGCGACCTCGAGCGCCGCCGCCCAATCGCCCGCGGCACTGCTGATATCCCAGCGAATGCCCAGCGCCGTGCTGTCCGCAGCCCCGGCAGCGAGCGTCCCGGCCAGTCCCTGACGGGCGGCTGCCTCATCGTGCAGAAGCGCCGCGAAATACCCGCGTAACCAGTAGCGGGTGATCAGCACAGCGTTCGAGTCTCCGTGAAGGGCGTCGAGAGCCTCGCCAGCAGCCCGCCATGCTGCGGTGAAGTCACCCATGGCTGCATCGATATCAGCGTGCGCCTCCGCCATCAGCCGCGGATAGGCATCCCGTCGGGATATCGGTTGCTCTCGCCTCTTCGTTCCAAGCTCCTTGCGTGCGAAAGCGAGGGCAGCCTCGTCGTGACCCAGATCCTGACTGATCTCAAAAGCGACAGCCCACTCGCCGGCTTCGCGTGGGTCGATGTCGGTCGCGATCAACACGCTCGCGAGCCCACGCCGCCGGTCCGGATCCTCCCTGCCCACCAGTCCGTAGGCTGCGGCCCGCTCTACGCTGGGCAGTGCGGCCACGCCTGCGCTGTGCACATAAGCCACGGCGGCGTCGTAGGCCTCGGCGCGGCGACCGGTGGCATCCAGATAGATGATCTCATTAGGGGGGTCGAAAAACGCGAATGCCTTCTCGGCGGCCGTCTGCATCAGCCTGTCCAGACCCGTGCTCGTTCCGCTCACCACGATCGGATCGGCGCCGGCAATGTGCAATACCAAAGACATCGTCCCTGCTGCCTCCTCGCGCAACTCCCCGTTCACAACGGTCTGGTGCCCGAGCCATCGATGCAGGAAGCGCTCGAGCTCATCGACGGAGATGCCCGTCTCCGGAATCTGCACCTTCAGGATGCCGGCCTGATCGGCGCGGACCTCGCCGGAGGCAGCAATTGAATTGCGGGTCCCCGTAGCACGGATCGCCGCCACGCGGCTTGCCAGGTCCTCGGCGAGCGCCTGGCTGGTGATACCGCGAGCCGCAAGGCCCGAGGGTACCGTGAAATCCTCGACGACCAGGCTGTGGTCAGTCATCGCCTCGAAGGTCATGCGAGCCGCGGCGAGGAGCACGCAGAGGACCAGCAACGCGATGCAGGTGTAGAGGCCGTTGCGCATGAAGTCGGCGTAGCGCTTGCGCTTCGCCGCGGAGACCATGAGCCGCAGATGGATCAGGCGGGAGGAATGTTCGTCCTCGAGGTGCTGGGCCTGAGTTCTCAGCAACCGGGATTGATCGCTCAGGAACTCAGCGGTGCGACGCGCCACCTCGGGATCCTGGCGTGACGCAATGGCGGCGATGGCGGCCGCGAACGCCTCGGCGCCGGCTGCCGTCGGCGGGACAGCGGCTTCGGATTTCTCCTCCTCGCCGCCGAGTACGCCATCGATCAGATCGTCCGCCATGGTGTTGCTCTCAGCCTCGCCGGCTCGCCGCGGCCTGGCGCGCCTGCTTCAGCGCCGCCCAGTTCGGCGCATACCTCAGCGCCTCGTCGTACTTCGCAAGCGCGTCCTTCCAACGGCCCTGCGTCGCGAGCACATCTCCCCAGGCTTTGAGAGGGTCGGCCCAGTGCGGGCCGCGCTGGTTGGCGGCTTGCAGCTTCGTGATGGCGTCCGCGAGATCGCCGTGTCGGGCGAGCGCCACACCCCAGGAGTAGTAGCCCGCCGGCAGATCCGCGGCGAGAGCAACGGCCGCGGCATACGCCCGCTGTGCGCCCGCCCAGTCGCCACGGTGGTCGAGGATGTCGCCACGGAAGCGCTGGCAGTCGGTGAAATGTGCGGCGTCTGGCAGGGCAAGGATCGCGTCCGCCTTCTGCGGGCGGCCGGCCCCCTCTTCGATGGGCGCAATGACACACCCCGGCCCGGGGAGCGTCAAACCGTACGCATTCAACAGACCGTTGCGATCGAGCGGGTTCGCGATGCTCGCCGAGGCGGCTTCCAGTTGCTCGACTGCGGTCCCGGAGTCCCCGCGCTCCGCGGCGATCAGACCGCGGAGATATGCGATCGACCGGTCGTTGGCTGTGTATGCGACCGCGCGGTCGGGAGCCGACATCGCCGCCTGGGGTGCGTTCCAGAGCGCCAGCTCCGCCGCATCCGGGTCGTGGAGCGCCACTTCGGCGGCAGTGAGCAGGTAATGCTCCTGTGATCCGGGCAGCATTTCGCCGCCTTGTGAGCTCTGCAGCAGATCGATGAGCCAGTCACGAAGCGAGGAGTAATCACGGGTGAGGACATCCGATGGCAGCTCGAAGAGCCCGCGCGTCAGGGCCGCCATACGGGGCGTCAGCTGGCCGAGCTTCTGCTCTATACGCCAAGCCTGCTCCTCGCCACCGAACGAAAACAAGATGACCGCTTCGTCCAGATAAGAGCTGGCCGCGAAGTGCGGATCGATCGTCCGTGCCTG
>JASHUC010000011.1 GCA_030040235.1 Gammaproteobacteria bacterium
GCATCAGCAGCCGCTGCACCCACTCATCCTTGTCGGGCGGCAGATCGAGCGGCGTGCGGATGAGCACGGCGTGGCTCTCCAGCACGGTCTCGACTTCGCGCAGATGGTTGGCCTGCAGAGTCGAGCCGGTCGAGACGAGATCACAGATGAGATCGGCCCGGCCCAGGCGAGGCGCGATCTCCACGGCGCCGGAAAGAGTCACGATGTCGGCGACGATGTCGCGCTCGTGCAGGTACTTCTCCAGAAGATAGGGGTAGGTCGTCGCGATACGCTTGCCGCGCAGCGTCCGCGCGCCCTCGAACGAAGCGCCCTCCGGCACGGCAAGCGCAAGACGGCAGCGCCCGAAATCGAGCGTGCGCACCTGCTGGAAGCGCGCCGGGTGGCCGCGCGCGGCGAGCTCCAGGCGCTTCTCCTCGAGCACGTTGAGTCCGACGAGGCCGAGATCGCAGACGTCCTCCTGCACGAGATCGGGGATGTCGTCATCGCGCACGAACAGCACATCGAGCGGCAGGTTCTCGCCGAACCCCATGAGCTGGTCCTTGCCGCGCGCGAGCTTGAGCCCGCATTTCGCGAGCAGCTCGAGCGAAGGCTCGGTGAGCCGGCCCGACTTCTGTACGGCGAGCTTCAGGCGCAGGTCATCAGGCATCGTTCCCTCCCTCGGCACGCTGCGCCGAATCGAGGCGGTCACCGGTCACCCGCCGGGCGGCGAGCGAGTAGCCGCCGTTGCCGCTCGCGACGAACCGCGCGACACGCCCGATCGTCGTGACGCTCACGCCGGTGAGGCGCTGGATCTCGCGGTACGGCAGTCCGCGGCGCAGCCACTCGACCACCGCCCACCGGTCGGCCATGGCCTGGATCTCCGCCGGGGTGCACAGATCGCGCAGGAACGCGCGGCACTCCTCCGCGGTGCGCAGCGCGGCGACGGCTGCGAACAGGCGCCGCTCGGCGCGGGCTTCCTGACGCTGACTCACGTTGCGATGCAGTTTCATACGCGATAATGTAATAGCATGCTAATACGTTATCACATCCCGGGGCGCCGCGTCACCTGCGGGCGCCGTGCGCAGAGGGCGTCCGACATAACGGGGAGGGCAGGCAAGGCCGGCCCCGCCTTGACGGTATGCGGGCCCGCGCCCTAGACTCCCGGCCACTCATCGAGACCGGCTGAGGGAAAGGCCCTTCGACGCCGGGGCAACCGCCGAGCCTAACCAGCGCGGAAAGGTGCCAACTCCTGCGACCCGCTCGAGGCGGGCGGCAGATGAGCGGTCAGCGCAGCCTCCGCTACGGCGCATCACGCCGGGCGGACGATGGGCGCGGCAGACCCGCCTCAAAGCTTCGCGGGTGCTCTCAAAGGGGTCTCGATGAGCGGACCTCAAGCGCGGAGCACCTCAATGTCCAACGTCGAGTCCCTCGCGAGAGCCCAACGCATCGTCGAACCGGCCGTGCGGCACGGTCATGACTTTCCGGTGCGCGAAGGCATTCTCGAGATCCCGGGCGAGTTCGCCCTGTTTCACGGCGCCACCCTGCCCGGTGCCCGCATCGCCTGGCGAATCGTGGGACCCTCCGCGGCGCCGGTCGTGTGCGCGCTCGGGGGCATCTCGGCCCATCGGCGGGTGTGCGCAACGGAGGACCCCCGGGAGAGCTGGTGGCCGGAGATCGCCGGGCCGGGAAGGCCGCTCGATGCGGACCGCTTCCGCATCCTGTCCTTCGACTTCATCGGCGGGAGCGGAGAGTCCACCGCCCCCGTCCCTGGCGGGGCATTTCCCAGCATCTCGACCTATGACCAGGCCGAGGCGCTCGCTCAGCTCCTCGATCACCTCGGCATCAAGTCGCTGCGGGCCTTCGCCGGCGGCTCCTACGGCGGCATGGTGGCGCTTGCCTTCGGGGAGCGCCACCCGGACCGCGTCGGCCATCTCATCGTGATTGGAGCCTGCGATCGAACGCACCCGCTGGCGAGCGCCTGGCGCAGCATCGAGCGGCGGATCGTGCGCTTCGGGCTCGAGAGTGGGCGGGCCACCGAAGCGCTCGAGCTCGCGCGCGCGCTCGCGATGACGACCTACCGGAGCGGGGAGGAGTTCGCCGCGCGTTTCGCGAGTCCGCCCAGCCGCGAGGAGGGTCAGTTCAGTTTTCCAGTCGAGCGCTACCTGATGGCGCGCGGCCGCAGTTTCGCGGCGCGGCATCGGCCCGAGTCCTTCCTGTGCCTGTGCGAATCCATCGATCTGCACCACGTGGATGCCGCACGCATCTTCGTGCCGACGAGCGCGGTCGCCGTGCGCGAGGACCTGCTCGTCCCGCTCACCGACATGCGGGCGATGGTGGCGCGGCTACCCGCGGGACGGCTGCATGAGATCTCCTCCGTGTACGGCCACGATGCCTTCCTCAAGGAGGCGGAAGGCTTGCGCGCCGTCTTCGGCGGTGTGCTCGGGAGCGGATCATGAGCGATCGCCGCGACCCGATCACTGAAGCCGTGCGGGCCGGTCTCGAATGTGACGAGACAGGGGCGGTCGTACCCCCGATCCACCTCAGCGCCACCTTCGCCTTCCGCGGCTTCGACGACCGCCGCACCTACGACTACACGCGCTCCGGCAATCCCACCCGCGACCTGCTCGCGCAGGCGCTCGCGGCACTCGAGGGCGGCCACGGCGCCGTCGTCACGGCCACGGGCATGGCGGCGATCACACTCGTCGGCTATCTCCTGCCTGCCGGAG
>JASHUC010000130.1 GCA_030040235.1 Gammaproteobacteria bacterium
CCTGCAGGGCAACGACGGGGCCTATCTGGTGCTGTCCTCGCAGCTCACCGGCGCGAGCAACACGATCGGGGTGAGCTCGAGCGGCGGGGACGGCGGGCTTTCGCAGCTCGACTACAGCAGCACCGATACGAGCAACTACGCCCCGGAGACCGCGTCGCAGGAGCCGCAGGATGCGATCGTGAACGTCGCGGGCGTCACGTACAACAGCGCGAGCAATACGATCACCGGCGCGATCTCCGGCGTCACGCTCGATCTCCTCGGGACGACCAGCTCCGGGAGCGATGCCACGCTGACGGTTTCCAACGACACCTCGACGGTGGCGAGCAACATCGAAAGCTTCGTATCGGCCTACAACACGTTGATCCAGCAGCTTCAGAGCCTCGGCAGCTACGATTCGACCACGGGGGACGCCGGAGAGATGCAGGGCAATCCCATCCTCTCCCAGATCCAGAACGACATCCAGAACACCCTCTACGGTGTGGTCGACACGGGCTCCTCGACCTACAACTCGCTCGCGAGCATCGGGGTTACAGCCAACAGTGACGGCACCCTGTCCGTGAACGATACGACCCTCCAGAATGCACTGTCTTCCGATTTCAATGCGGTGAGCCAGCTCTTCAGCTCCACGAACGGCATCGCCACGCAGCTCAATACGCAGCTCACGGCCGACCTCGCCTCCAACGGATCCATCCAAGAGTACAGTGGCACTCTGACGCAACAGAGCGACGCGCTGAACCAGCAGAGCACCGAGCTCACGAACGCGGAGACCGCGCTCACGGCGAGCATGACTCAGCAGTACGCGGCGCTCAACACGCTGCTCTCCTCACTCCAGACCACCTCCTCTTATCTCACCCAGGCCTTCGCCGATCTGCCGCAGATCAACGAGAACGCCAGCAGCTCCGGCTGACCGCGCGGGAGTCCGGTCGGCCGGATCGATCTCAAGTCCCGAGCAAACCGGCCGTTAAGTTCAGCATCGGCAACACTCCCGGAGCTCCACGATCATGACCGGCTATCCATCCAACGCCAACGTCACCGCCTATCGCCGCACGGCCGTTCAGGGCGGCGTGGCCGCGGCGGACCCGCACGGCCTGATCCTGATGCTCATGGACGGTGCGATGGAGCGCATGGCGACGGCGCGCGGCTGCATCGAACAGCGGCAGATCGCGCAAAAGGCAAAGCTGTTGCACAGCGCAGTGCGCATCGTCGGGGAGCTGCGCGGTGTGCTCAACCTCGGACCGGGAGGCACGATCGCGCAGAACCTGAGCGAGCTGTACGACTACATGGCGCGCCGCCTGATCCTCGCGAATGCCCAGAACAACGTCGACTACATTACCGAGGTGATGAGCCTGCTCGGCGAGATCCGCGGCGCCTGGGTCGCGATCGGCCCGCAGGTGCGGTCAGGGGCCACCGAGGCCGACACCATGGGCGGCCCCATCGGCTCCTCGACGCCGAGTGTCCCGGCCGCATAGCCGCGAATCGCAATGCCCTCGCGCTTCGATCCCGTGACCGGCACGCCCGCCATGACGCCGTCGAGCGGCGTACAGATCGGCACCGGCGCCACGGGCAAGTTCCGCGCACCGGGATACGCGGCGGCGCCGGTGCCGCGCAACGT
The DNA here is from genome assembly GCA_030040235.1 of Gammaproteobacteria bacterium. The sequence continues at coordinate 1,613 of JASHUC010000130.1, forward strand.
GGCCGCTGTGCAAGCGGCGGTGGAGCAGATTCGCGAGACTCTCTCGAGCGCCAGCCATACGCTCGAATTTCAAGCGGACGCGACCACCGGGCTCGTCGTGGTCACGATCAGGGATGCCGAGAGCGGCCAGATGATCCATCAGGTCCCCGGCCACACCGTGCTCGCGTTCGCCGCGGCCCTGACGGCGCGGGAGGAAGGTCCGAGGAGCCTCATCGACCTGACAGCCTGAATATCGGCGGCCGCCCGCACGCTCGTGTGTGCGACTGAAGTTCCCTCGACCCGCGCATGATGCCAGAATGGCCGCCGCTGGCCCGCAGTGGCTCCCAGCGACCCCTTATCATCAAGGAGCCGACCGGCTCTTCATGGGCAACGTGTTCAATCTCACCGGAAGCGATTTTCCTCCTTCTCCGCTCTTCATAGACTTCCTCGCGCGCTTTTCGCATACCACGGGCTTCACCGAGGAGAGCTGGCATGAACAGCTGTCCGAGGAGCTGAGCGGCGCGCCGCGAAAGATGCGCGAGCGTGCCGCAGCGCAACTTCAACGTCTGGCGCTCGACGGCACCGCACAGGCCGCGATCGAGAGCGCCTATGGGTGGTTTCGGCAGCTCGCGACATCGAATCTGGATGCTTTGCGCCAACTGCACCAGCGCTATCGATTCATCGCTGTCATAGGCGTACCCAGAAGCGGCGGATCGTATCTAATCGCAGAATTGTTCGCCGCTCTGGGATACGAGCCCGCGTCCGTTCCGGCCGCAATCGCGCACGATGGATTTCCGGAGGCCGGGCCGACCGTCTTCATGCCGCGCCACAACGGTTGGATGCGCACGATGTTGTCGACCGGTGAGTACATCGCCATGCTCGAGCTGTTCTTTGCGAAGCGGCAGGGCACGAGAATCGAGGTCCCCAAGAAACTCACCAAGGCGATCTACGCGAGCGGTTTCTTCAGGCAGATCCTCGGCAGCGACGCGCAACTCATCGTGACGGTGCGTCATCCGCTTGCGTGTTGCATCTCGACCTACGAGAAGTCGGGAGGCCTGCCCCCGGAGGCTGCCTTCAGCGAGCGTTCGACAATCGAGCACTGGATGAGGCGCGACCTGCTGCGGGCCGGTACCAGCGCGGAAGAACTGGCGACCCTGGATTATTTTTCGGTCTACGTCCGATACTGGGAACACTACTACACGGCCCTCGCCATGTCGGGGCTCATACGTAACGCCCGGACCACCGTGGTGGGCTTCGGCACAAAACCCATGCAAGGGCTCGCCACTCATTGGCACAGCCGCCTTGGGAGCGGACGGGCTCCCGCGAAATTTCTCACCCGTGCCGGCTTGCAGGACCGCCACCCGCAATGGATCGAGCGCAGCCACGAAGCCATCGAACGCGTTGCCAGCTTGTGGCGACTCATGGACATCCCGTTTCCCCTCGCCGAGCTCGGCGAGTGTCTGTAGTCGGAGAGCCTCAGCCCACGAATCGCCGCGCGTTGCGGAACACGCGCATCCATCCGCTCCACTCCCCGGCCCGCGGCGGACGCCAGGAATTCTGTACGTAGCGCGTCGAGCGCTCGGGATGCGGCATGGTGATGCTCACCCGACCGTCGGCGTTGGTGAGTGCCGCGATGCCGAAGGGGGAGCCACTCGGATTGAAGGGATAGGTCCCCGCCGGCCGGCGGTGATGATCGACGTAGCGGAACGCGACGACACCGCTCGCGAGGCACGCGCGCGCCGCAGCGTCGGACTCGAACTCCGCGCGGCCCTCGCCGTGGGAGACGGCGATCGGCAGGAAGGAGCCCTGCATGCCCTCGAACAGCACCGAGGGCGAGCGGAGGATCTCGACGAGCGAGAAGCGCGCCTCGAACTGCTCCACGCGGTTGCGAACGAAGCGCGGCCAGTGCTCGGTGCCGGGGATCAACTCCTTCAGGGCGGCGAACATCTGACAGCCGTTGCACACCCCGAGCGCGAAGGTGTCGGAGCGTGCGAAGAAGGTCGCGAGCTCATCGCGGGCCCGCTCGTGAAACAGGATGGACTTCGCCCATCCCTCACCGGCCCCGAGCACATCGCCGTAGGAGAAGCCGCCGCACGCCACCAGGCCTTTGAAGGCTTTGAGCGTGCGATCTCCCGCGAGCACGTCCGTCATGTGCACGTCCACGGGATCGAATCCGGCGTGAGCGAACATTGCGGCCGTCTCGACCTGGCTGTTCACGCCCTGCTCGCGAAGGATGGCGATCGCCGGCCGCGCGCCGCGGGCGATGTAGGGAGCGGCGATGTCCTCCTCGGGATCGAAGCCGAGGGCCACCGTGAGTCCGGGATCATCCGCCGCGACCTGCGCGGCGAGCTCCTCCTCGGCGCACCCGGGCTCGTCGCGCAGCCGGCGCATGTGATAGGAGGTCTCCGACCAGGCGCGGCGCAGGTCCGACCACGATTCGTCGAGTACCGTGCGCACGCCCGTGCTCACCCGCAGGCGCAACGCCTGCGCCGGTGCACCGAGCCGCCGCAACTGCGCTTCGAGGCCGTGGTGCGCGAGCACCTCGCGAAGGCGCGTCTCATCCGCGGTGCGCACCTGGACGATGGCGCCAGGCTCCTCGCAGAAGAGCGCAGCGGTGAGACTGCGCACCTCCGACTCCGCAGGGAGCTCGATGTCGAGCCCACAGTGTCCCGCGAAGGCCATCTCGGCGAGCGCAACCCAGGCGCCCCCGTCGGAGCGGTCGTGATAGGCGAGCGCCAGATCGAGGGCTTTGAGCTCGCCGAGCGCCGCGAAGAAGCGGACCAGAAGCCCGGGATCGTCGAGATCCGCCGGCTCCCCGCCGAGCTCGCCATAGACCTGTGCGAGCGCCGATGCGCCGAGCCGCTCGCGTCCACCGCCGAGGTCGATCAGCCACAGCGAGCTCGCGCCCACATCGGTGCGCAGCGCGGGCGTGAGCGTTCTGCGTACGTCCCGGACCGGCGCGAAGGCCGACACGATGAGCGAGACCGGCGCGATGACCGATCGCTCGGTGGTCCCGGCGCGCCAGCGGGTTTGCATCGAAAGCGAATCTTTGCCCACGGGGATGGCGATTCCGAGCGCCAGGCAGAGCTCCTTCGCCACCGCCTGCACCGTTGCGTAGAGCGCAGCATCCTCGCCCGGCTCGCCGCAGGCGGCCATCCAGTTCGCCGAGAACCGGATGTCGCTGAGCGCTGCGACGTCGGCTGCTGCGATGTTGGTGATCGCCTCGGCGACAGCGAGCCGGCCCGAGGCAGGCGCATCGAGCACTGCAACGGGCGTGCGCTCGCCCATCGCCATCGCCTCGCCCGCGTGGCCGCTGTAGTCGGCGAGCGTCACCGCAACATCGCTCACCGGCACCTGCCACGGTCCGACCATCTGGTCGCGGCTCACGAGGCCGCCGACGGTGCGGTCGCCGATGCTGATGAGAAAGGTCTTGTCCGCGACGGCCGGAAAGCGCAGCACGCGGTAGGCGGCTTCGCGCACATCGATGCCTGACAAGGCGAGCGGCCGCGCAGCCGGCGGCAGGCTCGCGCATCGGCGCACCATGCGAGGCGGCTTGCCGAGCAGCGTCTCGAGCGGCATGTCGATCGGCATGCTGTTGAAAAGAGGGTCGCGCACCGTGAGCCGGCCGCTGTCGTCGAGCGTGCCGATCACGGCGAGCGGACAGCGCTCCCGCCCGGCGAGCGCCTCGAGCCGCGGCAGCTGCTCCGCCGCGACCACCACGACGTAGCGCTC
>JASHUC010000131.1 GCA_030040235.1 Gammaproteobacteria bacterium
CGCGTGCCGTTGCAGTCGAAGCTGCAGATGGCCGTGTCGAGCGAGTGCTGCAGGCGCTTCTCCTGCGGGTCGAAGTCCGACACCGTCGTACCGCGCTGCAAGCTGCCCTTGGCGCGGATGGCCGCCGCCTGCAGCAGCAACGACTCGAGCAGCAGCGTCTTGCCGCTGCCCGCCCCGCCGACGAGTGCGAGATTGCGAATGCCCTGCGTCGTGTAGCCCATGGTGATGCCCCCGCGGGGATTGCGCTCTATCGGACAGCCTACTCCTCTCCGGACAGTCGCTTCCAGAGGTCTCGGCGCCTATACTGCTTCGATGAGCGATGCGGACGGCGACCAGCAGCCGATCGGACGGGTCGTGGGCAGACGCCTGAACCCACTGCCTGGCCAACTGCCGAGTGCCGCGGCGCGGGCCGCCATGACGGCCAACGCGCGGTACCGTACGCGAGCTCCCAAGGGCATCTTCTTCTATGCCAGCCACGAGGAGATGATCCGCGACCGGGAGCGCTGGACACTCGAGCGGGTCATCATCCGGCAGAAGGAACTTGCCGCCCCGTCCCAGCGTGCCTGAGTTCACACGCCCCGCAACCTGGGACGACCTCAAAGCCCTTGCACGCCTCCTCGATGAAGGCCAAGTCGCCTACGCGCTGGTCGGCGGGTACGCCATTGCGGCTCACGGATTCAATCGCTTCTCCGAGGACATCGACATTCTCGTGGATCCCGCGGCGGAGAATTCTCGACGCTGGATCGTCGCGATGGGCGAGCTGCCGGATCATGCGACGCGAGCGCTCCTCTCGGAGCCGGATCTGTTCGCGCGCGATCAGCGCTACGCAGTCCGCATCAACGACGAGTACACCATCGACGTGATGCCCTCGATCGCCGGGCACAGCTGGCAGGAGATGCGTGCCTTCATCCAGGCGATGGATCTGGACGGTGTTCCGCTGAAAGTACTCAACCTCGAAGGCCTGTTGATGACCAAGCAGGGCACACGGCCCAAGGATCAGCTCGACGCCGCCGTGCTGCGCCGGGCGATTGCGCTGCTGCGGACACCGCAAGCCTAGCCCGCGCCTTGCGCAGCTGCGCTCGAGCCGCAGCAGGAACATTTCCGTGATCGCGGCGTTGGAAGGGTGCAACGGCCTCGCGAGCCATGGAAGTTCCCTCTCCCCCTCGGCGCCCCATGCCGCCGGCGCACGATCCGCCTGTGTTTCCGGAGCGTACTGAAAGCTGCCTCGTGGACTTCGAGCTCATTCTCGAGGATGCTGTGGCGCTCGAGAGCGGATCGCCGTTCGATCGGATCATCTTCGACGAGAACGCAGTGCCTGGCTGAGAGGAATCATGAGTCCCAAAGAAGACGGTACGCCGCGCAAAACACCCGGCGAGCGCAAGAAGCCGGATCGGGTCTCCCGCACGGTCTCACCCGATCGGGTGCAGCAGGCACTCGACGATGCGCTTGCCGATTCGTTCCCGGCGAGCGACCCGGTGTCCATCGTGACCTCTCAGCACGAAGAGGCGTGGGAGACCGAGCACACCGCCCCCGGGGGAGCGGACAGCCCCGCCCGGGAGTAAGGCTTCCCGAGGGTGCGCGGTCGATGGGGCCGCCTCAATGACTCGCGAGCGCCATCGAAGCGAAAACGATCGCGTACTCGACGCCGTCGCTCGCGTTGTGGCCGATGATCGGTGCGACGATGCTCTGTGATTTTTCCAGCCAGTACGCGTACAGAACGCCGAGGATGAACGCATAGAGCTGCTGGCCGAGCGCGAGCGGCCAGGGGCGCACCCAGAAGTTATTGGCATGCAGCAGCGCGAACAGGATCGCGACGATCACCCCCGCCCAGTTCATTTGCCAGCGTCCCATGCGCAGCCTGCCCGGCATCGTGGCGGCAAGGTACGTCACGAGCAACGCGCGGAACGGAATCTCCTCCGTGGGTCCTACATAGCCGAATTCGAAAAACAGCCACCCCACGACCTTTCCCTTCGTCAGCGGGTAGCCGAAGTCCGGGTGGGTCCCGGCGAGCAGCTGCGGGGCAAAATCAACCAGCGTCATGATGACCCCGAAGAGTGCGCCCCAGAGCAGTGCCGGGCGGAACTCGGTCCGGCTACGCGGCCAGTGCAGGCCGTAGTCGGCGCTGATCCAGCGCTTGACCACGAGGATCAACAGCAAGCCGACGAGGAGCTGCACCGCGTGCTGCACGTAGAGCCAGGGCAACAGCGCTCCGGCGGACCGCGGTGCCCGCAGGAGGAGGGAGGCGAGCGCCGCGCCGAGGTAGGCCGGCGCGAGCGCGAGCAACGTGACGACGATGAGTGGAACGGCCTTGAGGCGAAAGGGCGGCTCGGAGCGTGGGACGGCGCGCGATTCGGCGAGGTGAGCGCGGTTCATTGCCCCTTATAGGCGGGCGCGCTCACGGGCGTCTTGAACCGAGTTGACCTGCGCCACTCGCCCGGGGGCCGGCCCGTCAAACCCCTGACGGCGCGGGTCATGTGCGCCTGGTCGGCGAAGCCAGCGCCCAATGCGATCGAGGCAAGCGGTTTGGAGCCGTCCGCAATGAGAGCAAGGGCGCGCAGAGCGCGAGCCTCGGACCTGAACGTCCGGGGTGAGGCCAAGAACACCTTACGAAAGCCGCGCGAGACGGTCTCGGCGGTCAGCCCGTGGCGATGAGCCCAGTCGTCCAGCCGCAGTTGTGCATCGGCGAGCAGATCGCGCGCGAGCAAGTCGGGCCAGTCGAGCACGTGCGGCTGTTCGAGCCGCAGCTGCGCGTACAGCTCCTGTTCCGCTGCCGGCAGGTCCGACTGGGCGAATCTGACGATCGCATCCGGATCGGCGATGCGGCCGAGTCCGAAACATGGGGAGGCGCCGAGCACGATATTCAGAATCTGCGCGCCGCCCGATGGGAAGCGATTGACGTGCGCATCGAACGGCCGGTGCAGGAGCACTTGGCCCGCTCGCACGCAATGGCGGCCCTGGGTGCCGCTCTCCTCGTAGCCGCCGGCGAGCACGACGGCCGCATAGGCCTCATCATGGCGGTGCCGGGGGACCATGCGAGGTCCGCTCCAGATC
>JASHUC010000132.1 GCA_030040235.1 Gammaproteobacteria bacterium
ATCTCGCGCCCGTAGATCCCCTTCAGCGTGAGTCCTTTGAAGATGACCTGATTCCAGTCGATCGCCGCCTCCTCGGAGGGTATTCCGAGGATCGCGATGGAGCCGCCGTGATGCATCGTGCGCAGCATCTCGCGGAACGCGCCGGTGTTGCCCGACATCTCGAGTCCCACGTCGAAGCCTTCCTGCATCCCGAGCTCGCGCATGGTCGAGTCGACCGATTCGCGCTGCACGTTGATGGCGCGGCTCGCGCCCATCTGGCGCGCGAGCGCGAGCCGGTAGTCGTTCACGTCGGTGATGACGATGTGCCGCGCGCCCACGAAGCGCGCCACGGCCGCCGCCATGATCCCGATCGGGCCCGCTCCGGTGATGAGCACGTCCTCCCCGACGACGCTGAACGCAAGGGCCGTGTGGGTGGCGTTGCCGAAGGGGTCGAGAATGGCGGCGATGTCATCGGTGATGGCATCGGGCAGCTTGAAGGTGTTCACCGCGGGCAGGGACAGGTATTGAGCGAAAGCGCCGGGACGGTCAACGCCGACGCCCACGGTGTTGCGGCACAGGTGACGGCGCCCGGCGCGGCAGTTGCGGCAGTGTCCGCACGTCACGTGTCCCTCCCCGGACACCCGGTCGCCCACGGCGAGCCCCCGCACCTCGGAGCCGAGCTCGACGACACGGCCGCAGTACTCGTGGCCGACGGCCATCGGTACCGGAATGGTCTTCTGCGCCCAGGAGTCCCAATTATAGATGTGCAGATCCGTGCCGCAGATCGAGGTCTTGGCAATCTCGATCAGCACGTCGTTCGGACCGACACGCGGCTCGGGGATATCCTCCATCCAGATGCCCCGGCTCGCCTCTTTCTTGACCAGTGCCTTCATCGAAGAATTCCGAGCTCCCGTCCGACGAGGGTGAATGCCTGAAGCGCCCGATCGATCTCCTCGGTATCGAGCGCCGCGGACATCTGGGTGCGGATGCGGGCCTGGCCCTTGGGAACGACCGGATAGGAAAAACCGATCACGTAGATGCCATGCTCGAGCAGCCGCTCGGCCATGCGCACCGCGAGCGTCGCCTCGCCGAGCATGACCGGAATGATCGGATGCTCGGAGGCTCGCAGCTCGAACCCCGCGCGCGCGAGTCCCGCGCGGAAGCGCGCGGTGTTCGCCTTCAGTCTCTCGCGCAGCTCCGGCTGATTCTCTATGAGGTCGAGCACCCGCAAGGTCACGGCCGCTGCGACCGGCGGAATGCTGTTCGAGAACAAGTAGGGGCGCGAGCGCTGCCGCAACCATGCGATGACGGGTGCGCGCGCCGCGGTGTACCCGCCGCTGCCGCCCCCGAGCGCCTTGCCGAGCGTGCCGGTGAGGATGTCCACTCGATCGGCGACACCGCAGTGCTCCGGAGTGCCGCGCCCGCGGGCACCCATGAACCCGGTCGCGTGCGAATCGTCTACCATCACGAGCGCCCCGTAGCGGTCCGCGAGCTCGCAGATCCCCGCGAGGTTCGCGACGATACCGTCCATCGAGAACACCCCGTCGGTTGCGATGAGGCGCGTGCGTGCGCCGCGCGCTTTCTCGAGGCAGCTCTCGAGCTCGCCCATGTCGTTATTCGCGTAGCGCAGACGCTGCGCCTTGCAGAGACGAATCCCGTCGATGATGCTCGCGTGGTTGAGCGCATCGGAGATCACCGCGTCGCGCTCGTCGAGCAGCGCTTCGAAGAGTCCCCCGTTGGCATCGAAGCAGGAGGAGTAGAGCAGCAGGTCCTCGGTGCCGAGAAAGCGCGCGAGGCGCTCCTCGAGCTGCTTGTGCACCTGATGGGTGCCGCAGATGAAGCGCACCGAGGCCATGCCGTATCCGTAACGATCGAGCGCGCGGTGCGCGGCCTCGCGAACCGCCGGGTGGTTGGCGAGCCCGAGATAGTTGTTGGCGCACAGGTTGATCAGCTCGCGATCGCCGGCGCGCACCACGGCCGCTTGCGGGCTCGCGATGACACGCTCGCCCTTGTAAAGCCCCTGCTCGCGCAGTCCCGCGAGATCGGCTTCGAGGCGTTCCAGGAAGGATGAGCTCACCGCCGTACAATCTCCTTTTGCCGGGTCAATTATACTCTCCACCATGCAGGCGGCGAGGAGCTACAAGTACTACGATTTGATCCTCGGGGCGTACGTCTGCGTCGTCCTGTGCGCGAACCTCATCGGCCCCTCGAAGGTGACGACGCTGCATCTGCCGTGGATCGGGCCGGTCACGTTCATTGCGGGTGTGCTCTTCTTCCCGATCTCGTATTTCTTCGGTGACGTCCTCACCGAGGTCTACGGGTACGCCCGCGATCGCCGCTGCGTCTGGGCCGGCTTCGCGGCGCTGCTGTTCGCGAGCGTCATGGCGGCGGTCATCGTGCATCTGCCGGCGGCGGATTTCTGGAAGAGCAACGAGCCGGCGGTCGAGGCCGTGTTCGGCAATACCCCGCGCATCGCCGCCGCCTCGATCATCGCGTTCTGGTGCGGCTCGCTCGTCAACAGCTACGTGCTCGCGAAGATGAAGATCCTGACGCGGGGGCGCTTCCTCTGGACGCGTACCATCGGCTCGACCGCGTGCGGCGAGCTCGTCGATTCGAGCCTGTTCTGCACGCTCGCGTTCGCAGGCGTGTGGGCCCCGCATGACCTCCTCACCGTGACCGTCACCCAGTACGTGCTCAAGACGAGCTGGGAGATCGTCTCGACGCCGCTCACCTACAAGATCGTCGGCTTTCTCAAACGGTCCGAGCAGGAAGACTACTTCGACCGCGAGACCAATTTCACGCCCTTCTCGCTCGATGTGACCGGACGCGGAGCTCGCGGCCGCGAGCGCGCGCTCCCGGAGGCGCCCCGCTCCGCAGGAGTCGAGCGCTGAGCCAGAAGCGCACGCCATTGTTCATCGCTCCCGCCGGTGCGCTCGAGTCGTCCGTCGGGCGCGCGATCAACGAGTGCTACTTGCGTCCCGAGGAGCCGCTCCTTCGCCGCCTCGCCGATCTCGCGCGGCTCGAGCCCGCGCAGCGCGCGAGCGTGCGCGAGCGGGCCCTGCGCCTGGTCGAGGCCGTGCGCGGCGAGCGGCGCGGCGGCGGTGGGCTCGATGCACTGCTGCGCGAGTACCCCTTGAGCTCGCGCGAGGGCGTGATCCTCATGTGTCTTGCGGAGGCGCTGCTGCGCATCCCGGACGCCGAGACCGCCGACCGGCTCATCGCCGACAAGATCGGCGCGGGAGACTGGGAGGAGCACCTCGGAGACAGCGACTCGCTGCTCGTCAATGCATCGACCTGGGGGCTGATGCTCACCGGGCGGCTGGTCGAGGTCGACGGGGGCGAAATCGGCTCGATGCGCGCGTGGTTCGGCCGTCTTGCGGCCCGGATCGGCGAGCCGGTCGCCCGCTCGGCGCTCAAGCAGGCGATGCGCGTTCTGGGTCACCAGTTCGTCATGGGCCGCACCATCGAGGAGGCACTCGAGAGAGCCGCCGGAGCGCGGGAGCGCGCCTATCGCTACTCCTTCGACATGCTCGGCGAGGCGGCGATCACCCGCGCGGATGCCGAGCGCTACTTCGAGCGTTACCGGCACGCCATCGGTGCGCTCGGAGCCTCACTGCGTACGGAGCCGGAGGGATCGGCTGCCGCGTCCGGATCGGCCGCCGGCGCGCGCCCCGGAATCTCGGTGAAGCTCTCGGCGCTTCACCCGCGCTACGAACCGGCGCAGCGAGCGCGGGTGCTCCCGGAGCTCACCCCGCGCCTCTGCGAGCTCGTGAGACTCGCCCGCGAGGCCCGCATCGGTCTCACCGTCGATGCGGAGGAGGCGGATCGCCTCGAGCTGTCACTCGAGCTCATCGATGCGGTGCTCGAGAGTGAGCTGACCGCCGGTTACGACGGCTTCGGCCTTGCCGTGCAGGCGTACCAGAAGCGCGCCTATGCCGTGCTCGAGTGGCTCACGGCACGGACTCGGGCGCTGCGCCGCCGCGTGTGCGTTCGTCTGGTGAAGGGCGCCTACTGGGACAGTGAGATCAAGCGGGCTCAGGAGCGCGGGCTCGAGGGGTACCCGGTTTTCACCCGCAAGTCGAACACCGACGTAGCGTATCTCGCCTGCGCGCGGCTGCTGGCGGCCGCGAGCGATGTCGTTTTCCCGCAGTTCGCGACCCACAATGCGCACACGGTCGCCTACATCATCGAGCTCATGGGCAGTGCCCGCGCGGCGTTCGAGTTTCAGCGCCTTCACGGGATGGGCGAAGAGCTGTACGAGAGCTTGCTCGCGCAGGGTCAGGGCGCAGAGGGCCCGGAGCGGCAGGGGTTTGCGTGCCGGGTGTACGCCCCGGTCGGCGCGCACGAGGACCTCTTGCCGTACCTGGTGCGCCGGCTGCTCGAGAACGGCGCGAACACCTCCTTCGTCAATCGCATCGTCGACGCGCGTCTTCCCGCGGCGCAGGTGGTGCACGATCCGGTGCAGGAAGTGGACGAGTCGAGCTCCGCCGCGCATCCGAAGATCGTCGAGCCCGAGAGGCTCTATGCCCCCGAGCGCCGCAATTCCCGGGGCGTCAATTTGGCCGACGGCGCTGCGCTCGAGCGACTGAAGCAGGCCTGCGAGCGCGCCGCTCTCGCCCCGTGGAAGGCGGTGCCGCTCGTCGGCGGGGAGCGTGGGCGAGGGAAGGCCTTCCCCGTGGGGAATCCCGCGGCCGAGGCGACCCACGTCGGCTGGGTCACGGAGGCCTCGCACGAAGAGGTGCAGCGCGCCTTCGCGATTGCGAGCGCGGCGCAGAGTTCCTGGGACGAGCGTCCCGCTGAACAGCGCGCCGCGATTCTCGAGCGGGCGGCGGACCTGTACGAGCAACACGGCGCGGAGCTCATTGCGCGCTGTGTGCTCGAGGCCGGGAGAACCGTTCCCGATAGCGTCGCGGAGCTTCGCGAGGCGGTCGACTTCCTGCGCTACTACGCGCACGGGGCGCGCACGCTTTTCGGTTCCGTGACGGAGCTGCCGGGCCCCACCGGCGAGCGCAACACGCTGCGGCTGCGCGGCCGAGGCACCTTCGCCTGCATCAGCCCGTGGAATTTTCCGCTGTCGATCTTCACCGGCCAGGTGAGCGCGGCGCTCGCGGCCGGCAATGCGGTGCTCGCCAAGCCGGCCGAGCAAACCCCGCTCACCGCCTCATTCGCCATCGAGCTGCTGCACTCGGCCGGGGTGCCGGTCGAGGTACTGCATTTCCTGCCCGGCGGCGGCGCAACCGTCGGGGCGGCGATCAGCTCGGACCCGCGCGTGGCGGGCATCGCCTTCACCGGCTCGAGCGAGACCGCTCGCCTCATCGAGCGCGCGCTCGCCGGGCGGCCGGGGCCGATCGCGACGCTCATCGCAGAGACCGGCGGAATCAACGCGATGATCGTGGACAGCTCCGCGCTGGCCGAGCAGGTCGTGCTCGATGCGGCCGCCTCCGGCTTCAACAGCGCCGGCCAGCGCTGCTCGGCGCTGCGTGCGCTCATCCTGCAGGAAGACATCGCGCCGCGAGTGCTCGAGCTGCTCGCCGGGTACATGGACGAGCTCAACGTCGGGGATCCGGCGCTGCTTGCGACCGACCTCGGCCCCGTCATCGACGCCGGGGCGCTCGCAAGACTCGAGCGCCACGCGGCGGAGATTACCTCCGGTGCCGCGTGGTGGCACCGCACGCCGCTTGCGAAGGCGGCGCAGCGGGCCGGCCGGTTCTTCGCCCCGCTCGCCGTCGAGATCGAGGGCCTCGCCGCGCTCGAGCGCGAGGTCTTCGGCCCGATCGTGCACGTCGTGCGCTATCGAGCGCGCGACCTCGAGCAGCTCATCGATGCGCTCAACGCGAAGGGCTACGGGCTCACGCTCGGGGTGCACACGCGCATCGACAGCGTGGCCGAGCGCATCGCCGCGCGGGCCCGCGTGGGGAACGTCTATGTCAACCGGAACATGATCGGCGCCGTGGTGGGCGTGCAGCCCTTCGGCGGCTGCGGTCTCTCCGGGACGGGACCCAAGGCCGGAGGACCGCACTATCTGCAGCGCTTCGCGACCGAGCAGACCCTCACCATCAACACCGCCGCGCTCGGGGGCAACGCGAGCCTGCTGACTCTATAGCGGGGAGCGCCTCACAGATGGCCTCTGCCAGAGCGTGCGTGGGGCGCTTCTGGCTAATCGGGCAACTCGATCGCGATGCGCCCGTTCTCCGCGCGCACGTTGAACGTCCGAACCGGCTCGTACGCGGGGGGCGTGCGGGCTTCCCCCGTCCGCAAGCAGAACCGCGCTCCGTGACGCGGGCAGATGATCTCACAGGAGCTCGTATCGACCTCGGCCCCGGCGAGCGCCTCCCCGTCGTGCGTGCAGCGATCCTCGACGGCGTAGTAGCCCGCCGCGCAGCGCACCACCACGACCGGCATGCCGTCGACCTCGACCGGAAAGGGTTGTGTCGCAGCGACTCGAGCCTCATCGCCAACGTCAAACCATCTCGGAGACATCGACTATCCTCTGGCGGGGGTCGCGGCAGGATGCCCGATTCCTCGCCGGGACTAGAACATTCCCGTCTGGAGCCGCGCCGCCTCGGTCATCATCGAGGGATTCCAGGGCGGATCGAAGGTGAGCTCCACCTGCGCCTCGCCCACCGTCGGAATGCGCTCGATCTTGTCCTTCGCGTCGTCGACCAGGATATCGCCCATGCCGCACCCGGGAGCCGTGAGGGTCATCTTCACCGCGACGCATCGCGTGCCGTCCTCGGCGGCCTTCACTTCGCACTCGTACACCAGACCCAGATCGACGATGTTGATCGGGATCTCGGGGTCGTAGCACGTTCGCAGCTGCTCCCACACCGCCTTGAGCACATCATCATCCGTGGCATGCGGCGGAAGCTCGGGAGCCCGGATGACTTCCTTGCCGAGCGCATCGGCATCCTCCCCGGCCACGCGGAAGAGGTTCCCGTCCACGTAGAGCGTGAAGCTCCCGCCGAGCGCCTGCGTGATGTAGCCTGCCTGGCCGCTCTTCAGCATCACTTCCTCGCCGGCCGGAACCATGACGGCCCGCACCTCGCGATGGATCACCACCGGCTCGTTGGTGTATGAGCGCATCAGGGCTCCCCGGCGAGCCGTTGCGCGATTCCAGAGGGCACCTCGTCCGGCACCTCGGTCGTCACGGTCGCGGCGCCCTTCTCGAGCGCGGCATTGAGCGTGTGCCAGCAGAGACTCGCGCATTTGACCCGCGCGGGAAATTCGCGCACCCCCGAGAGTGCGGCGAGCTTGCCGAGATCGGCGGCGGGGGTGGCGTTCTGATCGGTGAGCAGCGCATGCACGCTCTCGAACAGACGCTGCACGGAGGCGCGATCCTTGCCCTTGACCGCCTCGCTCATGAGCGAGGCCGAGGCGCGCGAGATCGCGCAGCCCCGCGCCTCGCAGCGAATGTCCTCGATGCGGTCGCCGGCGAGCTTCACGGCGAGCGTCAGCCGGTCCCCGCACAAGGGGTTGTGGCCTTCGGCCTGCGCATCAGGGCGCTCCAGATGCCCGAAATTCCGCGGGTTGCGGTTGTGGTCGAGAATCACGTCCCGGTACAGATCGCGCAGTTCCATCAGCGGAACACCTCGTGGGCCTTGTTGAGCGCTGCCACCAGGCGGCGCACGTCCTCGAGTGTGTTGTAGCAGGCGAAGGAGGCGCGCGCGGTGGCGGGCACGCCGAAGTATTCCATGACCGGCATCGCGCAATGGTGCCCGGTGCGCACCGCGACACCCTCGCTGTCGAGGATCGTGCCGATGTCGTGAGGATGGAGACCTTCGAGGGTGAAGGAGATGACCGCGCTCTTGTGTGGAGCGGTTCCAATGATCGTGAGGCCCGGGATGCGCTCGAGCTCGGCCGTCGCCTCCTCGAGCAGTGCGCGCTCGTGGGCGCCGATCGCCTCGAGCCCCAGGCCCTCGACGTAGTCGATGGCCGCGGCAAGTCCCACGGCGCCCGAGATATTGGGGGTGCCCGCTTCGAACCGCCAGGGCAGCTCGTTGTAGGTCGTGCGCTCGAAGGAGACGGTGAGGATCATGTCTCCGCCGCCTTGCCAGGGAGGCATCTGCGCGAGCAGCTCCTCGCGCGCGTACAGCACCCCGATGCCGGTCGGACCGTACAGCTTGTGTCCGGAGAAGGCGTAGAAGTCGCAACCGAGCCCGCGCACGTCCACGGCGCGGTGCGGAACGGCCTGCGCGCCATCGAGGAGCACCGGAACGCCCAGCTTGTGCGCGGCGGCGATGATCTGCTCGACTGGCAGCACGGTGCCGAGTGCGTTGGAGACGTGCGCGAGGGCGAGCAGCCGCGTGCGCGGGGACAGGCGCTTCATGAGCTCATCGAGCATCACCTCGCCGCGGCGGTCGATCGGCGCCACGACGAGCGAGCATCCGGTCGCATCGCGCACCATCTGCCACGGCACGATGTTCGCGTGGTGCTCGAGCGCGGTGATGAGGATCTCATCGCCGGGGCCGAGACGGGGGCGCGCGTACGACTGCGCCACGAGATTGATGGCCTCGGTCGTGCCGCGCACGAAGACGATCTCGCGCGTGGAGCGCGCATTGAGAAAGCGCCGCACGCGATCGCGCGCACCCTCGTAGGCGGCGGTCGCCTCCTGGCTGAGCAGGTGCACACCTCGATGCACGTTGGCGTGCGAGTGCATCTGGTAGTCCTCGATCGCGCGCAGCACCGCGAGTGGCATTTGCGCCGAGGCCGCGCTGTCGAGATAGGTGAGCGGCCGGCCGTGCACACTGCGTGTGAGGATCGGGAAGTCGAGGCGAACACGCTCGGCATCGAGCGTTGCGCCCGAGGCGGCGCGAAGCGCATTGACGGCCATCAGAGCGACTCCTTCAATACCGCCGCATTCAGTACATCGGCTTGCTCCATCCGCTCCGCGAGGCGCGCTTCGATCTGCCGGCGCAGCTCGCGCACGGGCACTTTGGAGACGACATCCTCGAGGAACGCCCACTTGAGCAGACGCTGCGCGGTCGCCGGTTCGAGCCCGCGCGAGAGCAGATAAAAGAGCATGTTTTCGTCGAGCTTGCCGGCCGTGGCGCCATGGCTGCAGCGCACATCGTCGGTGTAGATCTCGAGCTGCGGCCTAACGTCGATCTCGGCCTCCGAGCCCGCAAGCAACCCGCGCAGGGACTGATTGGAATCGGCGCCGTGCGCTCCGGGGCGCACGATGACTTTGCCGTTGAAGGC
>JASHUC010000133.1 GCA_030040235.1 Gammaproteobacteria bacterium
TCTACGGACAGGGGCACGTGATCGCTCACAACTACGTCGCGAACTGGCATGACGGGATCGACGTGGACACCTATGGCGATCCGGACGGAACACCGCACGAGCTGCGGGATCGGGTGCCCGTCTCGATCGATATCTACGACAACGATATCTACAACGACGCGGATAACTGCATCGAGGCGGATGGGGGCGCGCACAACATCCGCGTGTTCGAGAATCGCTGTTTCAACTCGACGGGTGGCGCCCTCAGTGCCCAGCCGATTTTCGGCGGTCCCCTATACTTCTACCGCAACCTCGTGTACGACACGACGACCGGGGGCTACCTGAAGCTCGTGGACACACCGGCAGGCGTGCTCGTCTACCAGAACACGCTCATCGGGCAGGCCCGCTTCGCCGGGCCGGCCTCCAACGTCCACTTTCTCAACAATCTCATCCTGGCGGATGGATGGTCGCCTGCCGTCCTCGCGCTCAAGAGTTTCACGAGCTATTCATCATCCGACCACAACGGCTTCCGGGTGAATCCGGGGGCGGAGTATTCGTTCGAATGGGACTCGCCGGGCCACGGAGCTGCACTGGACTACGACGGCAAGCTCGAGGTGCACCGGTTCCGAACGCTGCGCGAGTACAGCGAAGCGACCGGCGAGGATCGGCACAGCGTGCTGGTCGATTTCGACGTTTTTGCGAAGGTCCCCATTCCGGACAAGACCGATCCGCAGCGTCTCTACAATCCGGAGGATTTCGATTTCAGCTTGAAGGCGCGCTCCGCCGCGATCGATGCGGGCGTCGAGCTTCCGACGATCACCGATGGATTCACCGGGAAGGCGCCCGATCTCGGGGCATATGAGCGCGGCCGCCCCGTCCCTCACTACGGACCGCGGGTGTGGCCGGTTGGCAGCCGCCGACCCGATGCACCGCGCTCGGTGCGGGGCCCGGCGGAGCCGTAGTGACACGAACAACGGGGGCTGGCGTTTTAGCCGGCGTAACCGCTCGAATCGAGCATCGCTCACCACGGCAGCGTTCGAAGGCGCTCCGCAAGTCTACCTTCAGCAATCGGGAACGATTCTTGCGGTCCTTGCGGCAATACGTACCGTAGTCACGCGCGCACCTCAATGGCAGACTGTGGGCGGCAGCCATGATCCGTCTTACAGTCATCGGAGAAGGAAGCTCGGCCGAGCGGGTCGCCACCGAGTCCATCTTCCGCATCACGGGTCCGGCCGTCTGGCTTCCAGACCGTGTCAGCCGCGGGACACCCCTGACGCACTATTCGAGCGGCTTTTGGCATTACAAGGGACGAGTTTGGAGCGGACTGCGGTTTGACGGCCGCTGTGTGCTCATGTTCGGTCTACCGCGCGATCCGGCCGGCACATCCGACCGGCTCAGTGGAATTTCCATCCATGGAACGAGCCTGATCGCCAACGGCTTGCCCTTTGCCGAATATGATCCCGATAAGGACATATGGCACGGCGCGAATCGCTGGTGGCACGCTTTTCGGGTCGAATATGTTTCGACCGGAGCAAACCAGGCCCGTAGTCTCAATGATGGTCGTTTGAAGGTTTTAGTCGTGAGCTCAGCGCCCCCATCCGGCGTTGAATCTCCATCCGTTCCTCCGGAGCCAGATTCGCCCGCGAAAGGGAATTGAGCACGCGCGTATAGATCTCTTGGGCGCTGTCGCGGTGATGGCGCGCGGCGTCCGCCGCAGTACTGATGGCTCCGTCGAGGTGCCAATGCGCTAGGGCGAGCTGAGTCTGGAACCACTCCATATCCTTGCTCATGGTTTCCTTGGCCTGCCGATCGTGCCAGCCATGAACCGAGATATTGGTCCACGCACGAGCTGCGTGAGTCTTCAGGATCTGCGATGCAACGGGCTCCGGCGCTTGTTGTCCATCGGTCGTTACTTCACGCGGCCGGCGACTTCGACTGAAGCTGCTGCACCACCTCGAGAGCCTTTGCGACGTGCTCGGTCGGTGAGACTTTGCTGATCGCGCTCACGATTTTGCCGTCCCGGCCGATGACGAAAGTCGTCCGGTCCGCGAATCCATGGCCGATCTCGACGCCGCGTACGTCCTTGAAGCCTGGCGCTCCCTGGTGTACCGAGACATCGTAGGACTTGGCGATTGCCCCGCCGGTGTCCGATGCCGTGGGGAATTTGCCCGCGCAGTACTTGGGGTCGGCGGAGAAATCATTGAGCCGCTCGATACTGTCGAGCGATACACCGATGATCGTGGCGCCTGCGGCCGCGAACTTCTCGCTGTTCTCCGCGAAGGTGTGCGCCTCGATATCGCATCCTCCGGTGTACGCGGAGGGGTAGAAGTAGACGACCACCGGCCCCTTCCGCAGGGCTCTCTTGAGGGAGAACGTAAATGCCTTGCCGGCAAGAGAAGCTTGCGCCGTGAACTGGGGAGCCGAATCTCCCTCCTTCAAGGCCGCCATCGCCGGCAGGGCCGCAACGCACATCAGGAGCGTACCGAACAGAACGCGTTTCATGTTGAACACCTCGGAGTGTGAAGTCGCAACGGTTGCCGTCTTCTGCGGCCGGGAGCGAGGCGCATTGTATAGCAGCGCCGTGCAAGTCACCCGCCCGGCTTTGAGGCCTCGGTAATCGGCTCCGGGCCTGCGAGCTCATTGCACACCGATCAATACCTTTCCGCGGGCATGTCCTGCCTCCAGGTAGGCCATCGCCCCCGATGCCTCGCCAAGCCCGTAGTGCCGGTCGATCACCGCCTTCACTTTGCCAGATTGCATGAGCTTGGCGAGTGTGGCGAGATCCTTCGGGTCGATGTGGGCGAACATCTCGAGGAACTGCTGGCTGGAGAAACGAGTGAGGAGCATCGCCTCGAGCGGTGCGGCGAGCGGCTCGAGCCAGTTCCCGCGGGTGGCGCCAATGAGCACGACGATGCCATGTGGTGCGAGGACACGCCGGTACTCGGGGATGGAGCGATTCGCCACATCATCCAGGATCAGCTCGTAGCGCGCCCCATCCCGCGTGAAATCCTCTTTCGTGTAATCGATGAGGTGGTCGGCGCCGAGCGAGCGAACCAAAGCGAGGTTCCGTGTGCTGCAGACCCCGGTCACCTCCGCACCGAATGATTTTGCGAGCTGCACTGCGAAGGTGCCTACGCCGCCCGAGGCCCCATTGATGAGAACCTTCTCGCCGGCGCGGATGTGGCCGAGATCCCGCAAGGCCTGCAGCGCCGTGACGCCGGCGACGGGAACGGCCGCTGCCTGCTCGAAGGGCAGCTCTGGCGGCTTGGCTACGATCGGATCGTCCTTTAGGGCGCGCACCGAGACGTACTGGGCGAGGACGCCGTCGGCGACTCCGAAGACTTGGTCCCCAAGCTTGAAGCGGGTCACGTCCTTGCCGACGGCTTCTACAGTACCCGCGAAATCACTCGCGACGTCCCCCACGTCACTGGGCGCGCCGAACCCCGTGAGCAGGCGGATGAGGTACGGCTTGCCCCGCATGACGTGCCAGTCATGAGGATTGAGGGAGACGGCCTGCACCCTCACAAGGACGGTGTCGTTCCCAACGGCCGGCTTTGCGATATTCTCCAGCTTCAGCACCTGCGGCGGCCCATAGCAGCGATGAACCACCGCCTTCATCAGCTGAACGCCGCTTGGCGTGGCAGGTGTGCCTGCACAGGGGGAACTATGGCTCAGAGCGATTCCGAGCCCGCCAAGGCCCACGATAACGATGATCGAGGCGACGCCAAGCACCTTCAGGAGTCTGCGCATGGATCTGACCCGCCTGAGAGTCAGTGCGCATCATCGCAGTGCGTGACTCGCCACGTCGAGGCTCATATGGCCTGACACCTGTCAAGCCCCCGTGGCGGATAAGGATGCGGATGGCGAATGGCGGCTGCGGTCGCTGAAGGTGGACATCTTTCGGGGCAGGGAAGTCCCTTGGGTCGGGGACGAGCGCGCATGGATCAAGCGCGGTGAGTCTAGCCGTTCGGGTTCGTGAGCAGGGTGAGCTTGGCGACAGCGATGGCACGGGCCGCGCAGGGCTTGAGGTCATTCGCCTGACAGGCCGTGATGCTGGTGGAAAGGTAGCGGCCCGATGTCGAGGTCACGATCACGACCGTGCTGATCATGACGCCGCCCGAGGTTTCAAAGCGCAGCAGGTTGCCCGGAACGTGCAGCTGCAGGCTACAAGAATCACCCGTCGATCCGAGGGTCAAAGCGCCCGACGCAGCGATCGCCTGCCGCAGGCGATCGGCAAATGCCTGAGTCACCGGGTCGCCCGTCTGGATGTCGAGGCAGACCTTCGGTAGCCCCTGCGCCGCAGGTGTCCCCGCGGGCGCCTGCGGCGAATGGGCTCGAGCGGCCGGTGCTGCCGCGAAGCATGCGCCGGAAAGTGCGACGAGACCTGCAAGCAGGGTCAACCGCTTCATCCTGGCAGTACCCCCAAGCGGTCCGGCCCGGGCTCGCCATCCGCCACACGCCGGCAGAGAAGCAGCACCTCATCGACCTCATCGCTCGCAATCATTCCGGCTGAGAACTGCAGCTTCTTCTGGAATCGTAAACCGAGTCGCATGAACACGCGGTTGTACCACCACATCGCGCGTTCGCGATGGTTCAGCAGCCACCACATGCCGATATCCACCAGGCGCGAGGAGTGAGGCTTCATGCCGAATACGGCGGTGCGCTCCACGAGCAGCCCGTGCTTGGAAAGGAGCTCGATCAACTCGGAGGGCTCGTAACGACGCTCGTGGCCAACGATCTCATCGAAGGTGGTCCAGCGTGAGGGGTGCAGCGGCGCCGAGAGCAGCAAGGATCCGCCGGCGCGGGTGACTCGTGATAGCTCCGACACCACGCCGTTGTCATCGCCAACATGTTCGATCACGTCCAGAGCGCAGACCAGGTCGAATGTTCCCCCGGCGAAGGGGAGTGCGGTCGCCTCGGCGACCACGGCCTGCGCGCCGTGGGCATGCAGCTTCGAGGCTGCCGGTGCACTGATGTCTACGAATTGCGTACCGAGGAGCGGAAGCCTCGGCCTCAGGCCCGGCGCCACCTCGAGCCGTCGCTCTGCCGAGGACGAAAGTGACTGCACCAGCGGCCATGTGTTGAACCGTCGCGGCTCGATCAGCGCGGCATCGGACCACAGCAGGTCGTAGTAACGGCGATTTCTGTCGAGAAGATCGCGCTCATGTGAGCGAGACCGCGGTTGCATAGCCTCCCCCGGGTTGCCCCCATGTTACGCTACAAGCTCCGGAGCTGCGCAGCGAAGAGCCGGACATGCACCGGCACGTAAAACCAGAGATCATTTTTCTGGCACTCATACTGGCGAGCTTCGGACTGCGCGCCGAGACCGCCACTGTTCGCGGCTATTGGCGCGAACCTTCGGGCTCGGTGCTACGAATCGCTCGCTGCGAAGATGGATTGTGCATCCAGATCGTCGCGCTATCGCCGCGCGCCCATGCCGGTGTGGATGTGCACAATCCGGACCCGAGGTTACGCGGGCGTCGGCTATGTGGGCTGCGCATCGGGGCAGGTTTCGTCGAACAGGACTCGCAGCACGCCGGTGGAGGTCACATTTATGATCCGAGGACGGGTCGCACCTATCATGGTTCCATGACGGCACAGGGCGATCGGCTGAAGCTGCGTGGGTTCGTCGGCATCAGTCTGTTTGGCCGTACCGAGACCTGGACGCGTGCCGGGCCTGTCGTAAGCCCCTGCGAGCGGCAGCTGTGAACCCATCAAGCCTGCCGAGTTCTCGATGTATCTGAACAGCCTTGCCACGGTGACGCCTGAGCGGCGCTACACCAAGCAGGATTGCTGGTCCGCTTTCCTCGCCTCCGATTGGTTTCTGCGCCTGAACGAACGCTCGCGAGCGACGGTGCAGCTGGTGCTCAATCGCGATAACGGCATCGAGTCCCGATGGCTCGCGCTCGAATCGCTCGCGGATGTCTTCGTCATTGATCCAGATACCTTGCAGCGGCGGTTCGCGACACATGCTCCGCGCCTGTCCGCCGAGGCGGCGCGCATCGCCCTGAGCCGTGCGGCGCTCGAGCCTGCGGCAATCGATGCGGTCATCGTGACAACGTGCACCGGGTATCTCTGCCCCGGATTGACGAGCTATCTCATCGAGCCGCTCGGCTTGTCGCGACACGTCCGGGCGTTCGATCTGGTCGGACAGGGGTGCGCCGGCGCGCTGCCGAACTGGCAACTCGCCGCGGCGCTGCTCGATGGGGAGCAATGCGATCACGTGCTCTCGGTGTGCGTCGAAGTCTGTAGCGCCGCGATGTACCTGGAGGACGACCCCGGGGTGCTCATCAGTGCGTGTCTCTTCGGTGACGGGTGCGGCGCGGCGGTACTGTCCCGCCGTCCGCCCCGCGGGCGCCGGCGAGTCGAGTGGGGAGCGTCGACGTCGGTCGTCGAGCCGGCGGCGCGCAACGCGCTGCGCTTTGAGCACCGCGAGGGCCTGCTGCGCAATGTGCTGACACGAGAGGTCCCTGACCTGGCGGCCCGGTATGCCGAAGAAGCCTTGAGGGTGACCCTACAGAAGGCGAGCCTCGCACCGGAGCTCATCACGGCATGGATCATGCACGCGGGTGGACGCGACGTGCTCACGGCGCTCGAGCAGCGATTGCGACTGGATCCTGGAGCGCTACGGCACAGCCGACGGGTGCTGCGGGAATATGGGAATCTGAGTAGCGCGTTCGTGTATTTCGTGCTGCAGGCGGCGCTTGCCGATTCTGCTCCCGGAGGGTGGTGGTGGCTGTCTTCGTTCGGGGCGGGCTTTAGCTGTCACGGAGCACTGCTTGCAGTGGAGTAGTTTGCTCGGCGCCGTTCCGGAGCGCGTGGTGATGCCCGAGCGTCTGGATCATCTCGCGGCGGACGACCCGAAGGCCCGGCGCGCGCGGCGTGACCTGCGGCGCGTGCACCGGGCCATGCGCTCTCTTTCGATCATGCGGCACGCGGCCGCGAATCTGCATCTCGTGGCGCCGCCGCGGCGAATACTCGAGCTCGGAGCGGGCGACGGCAGCTTGCTGCTGCGCTTGGTGCGCTCCCAATCCACCGCCTGGCCGGGCGGGGAACTGACGCTTCTCGATCGTCAGGATCTGCTCACTGCAGCGATGAGAGCCGAGTTCGCCGCGTGCGGCTGGCAGGCGGAGCCGCTGTGCAGGGATGCGATTGAGTGGGCGGAATCCGCAGGGCCTGAACGCTACGACCTGTGCGTGACGACGCTGTTCCTGCACCACTTTCGTGCCGATGCGTTGCGGAGCCTATTGAGGGCCGTGGCCTTCAGCGCCCGGGCATTCATCGCCTGCGAGCCATGCCGCAGCCGCACCAGCCGCATCGGCAGCCGCTTGCTCGGCGTGCTGGGCGTGAACGAGGTGACGCGCGAGGACGGTGTCACGAGCGTCGCGGCGGGCTTTGCGGATCACGAGCTGACGGCGCTTTGGCCGCGCATTCCCTCGTGGGAGCTGAAGGAGTACGTTGCCTGGCCTTTTACCCACTGCTTCGTGGCCCGCTCATCGAGGGATGGTCCTGCGGATGCCGATTCATGACGCCGATGCGATCGTGATCGGCGGGGGCCCTGCCGGTTCCTCATGCGCCATCCGCTTGGCGCAGGCCGGGTGGCGCGTCGTCCTGATCGAGCAGTCGCGCTACCCGCGGCAGAAGGTCTGCGGCGAGTGTCTGGGAGCGGGCTGCCTGCAGCTTGTGGACGAACTCGGCCTCGGGGAGCAGCTCGAAGAGCTGGCGGGGCCGGAAATCCGTCACCTCGGGTGGATGACAGGCACGCGGACGGCGATCGCAGAGATGCCCGCCTGCCCGTCCGGCTCTCACCGTTATGGACGCGCGTTAGGCCGTGACGCTCTGGACAGCATGCTTCTGGAGCGGGCGCGGCGCGTCGGCGTGCGCATCATCCAGCCTGCGCAAGTGCGATCCATCACCGGTGCTCCTGGAGACTTTGCGTGCGAGTATCGCTTGCGCTCCGAGGAGGGAAGAGCGGAGTCGATGGAAGGCAGAGCGTCGGCGCCGGTCGTCATCGATGCACACGGCTCTTGGGAGCGAGGGCCGGCAGCTCGTGAGGCTCAGCGCCGTGAGCCGCGCTCCTCGGACCTGCTCGCCTTCAAGGCAACCTTTCAGAATGCGGCGCTGCCACCGGGCTTCCTGCCGCTGCTTGCATTGCCGGGCGGTTACGGGGGAATGGTCGTCGCAGACGGCGGCCGCACGACGGTCGCATGCTGTTTGCGGCGTGATCGCTTGCGCGACTGCCGCCAGAGCGCCTGCGACGACGGCGCGGGCGCTGCGGTTGAGGCGTACTTGAAGACCTCGTGCCGCGGGGTCGTCTCGATGCTCGAGGGCGCGCGGCGCGTTGGACCTTGGCGCTCGGTGGGGCCGCTGCGTTTGGGCTTCGCTACCGCCGCCGTGCCCGGGGTGTTCCCCGTCGGCAATGCCGCCGTTGAAGCACACCCGCTGATCGGGGAAGGAATCTGCATGGCGCTGCAGTCTGCGGCGCTGCTCGCCGCGCTGCTGGGATCCAGACCCGCGAGCATCGAGGAGGGGTTCATCCGCGCTTGCGAGCGGGGTTACGCGCTTGCCTGCCGGCAGGCGTTCGCACGGCGCCTCCATTGGGCGGAAAGCTACGCGCGTATCGCGATGCATCGGTCCGTCGCGGCACCGCTCGCACCGCTGATGCAAGTGTGGCCGCGCACTCTCACCTTTGCGGCGCGCCTCGCGGGCAAGGCGCGCGGGGCCACAAGGACGGTCATCGCCGCACAGGCCCTGCCTCGGGGCGGCTCAGGATGAGGTGCGTCGCGCCCGGCGTTGCGACGTGCTCGGTACATCGATAGCCGAGCTCGACGAGGTCGATATCGACGAATAACCGCTCGCCCGAGCCGAGCAGCACGGGAGAGATCGCAACATGCAGCTCATCGATGAGTCCGGCGCGCAGATACTGGTGGATCGTAGCAACGCCTCCACCGATGCGAACGTCCCTGCCGTGTGCGGCCTCGCGCGCCTTCGCGAGCGCACTCTCGATGCCGTTCGTCACGAAATGAAACGTCGTTCCTCCCTGCATCACGAGCGGCTCGCGCGGATGGTGAGTCAGTACGAATACCGGTACGTGATACGGCGGCGTCTCGCCCCACCAGCCTCGCCAGGACTCATCCGGCCACGGCCCCCGCACCGGCCCGAACATATTTCGCCCGATGATCCAGGCGCCGACGTCGGCAAAGCCACGCGCGGCGAAATCATCGTCGATGCCGGTCGCCCCGCCGTCCTGACCGTGAATGCGCTGGAACGTGCGTGTCGCGAACGCCCAATCGTGCAGTGCCAGCCCGCCGGCGCCCAGCGGATTCTCGCGGCTCTGCCGCGGACCGGCGCCGTAGCCGTCGATGGAAATCGCGAATGAGTTGACTCTGACCTTGGACATGGATCGGCTTCCGTCGGCCTACAATGGCGTGCCAATGATAATCCTCGGTGGCAACCTCGATGATCCTCGAGTCCTCGACCTGCTCGCACATCATGTGCGCAGAGCACGCGCGGAGACGGCCCGTGGCAGCGATCATGCGCTCGATGCGATCGGCCTGAAGGCACCCGGCGTCACGCTCTGGGCGGCCTGGGACCAGGAGGTGCTGCTCGGGGTCGGGGCGTTGAAGCGCCTCTCGGCCGATCACGGCGAGGTGAAATCCATGCACACCCTGGAGAGCGCGCGCCGGCGCGGTGTCGGATCGGCGATGTTACGGCACATCATTGCGGAGGCGCACGCACGGGGCATGAGCCGCCTCAGCCTCGAGACGGGCTCCTGGGACTACTTCGCGGCCGCGCGGGCCTTCTACCGTCGCCACGGATTCGTGGCTTGCGCGCCCTTCGCCGATTACAGGCCCGACCCGAACAGCGTGTTCATGACGCTCGAGCTCGCTCTTCGTAACAAGTGACCCTCTACGCCGCAGCCCGCAGTGATGGGAAAATCGGCGCGGCCAATAATACGAAGCCGTCGCGACCGTAACTCCGAGGAGGACCCATTGGACAGGGCACGCTCGAGCCTGCGGATGATTGCGCTCTTGTCCGGCATCGCCCCGCTGCTCCTGTGCGCCGGGTGCCCCCGCCGAGGCCCGGCGCCTCCGCACCCGCCCACGGTCGAGGTGGCGAATGTCGTCCAACAGGACGTGCGCATCTACGGCGAGTGGGTGGCGACGCTCGATGGGTACGTGAACGCACAGATCCAACCGCAGGTCACCGGATACCTCATCAGGCAGGACTATCGCGAGGGATCGTTCGTCCACCAAGGGGACGTGCTCTTCGAGATCGACCCGCGCCCCTTCCAAGCGGCGCTCGATATGGCCAAGGCGCAGCTTGCACAGTCGCGGGCGCAGCTGGGCAACGCCGAGCTCAATGTGAAGCGCGACATTCCCGAGGCTCAGGCGAACGCAATCCCACAGATGCAGCTCGAGAACGACACTCAGACGCGCCTCGCCGCGCGAGCGACCGTCGCGGCCGGTGAGGCCGCCGTCGAGCAGGCGTCGCTCAATCTCGGCTTCACCAAGGTGCGCTCCCTCATCAGCGGCATCGCCGGAATCGCGCAGGTTCAGGTGGGGAACCTCGTCTCCCCCACGAGCGTGCTCACCGCCGTCTCGCAGCTCGATCCGATCAAGGCCTATTTTCCGGTGAGCGGCGATGAGTACCTGCGAATCGCCGATCGGATCGACCATGCGGTAAACCTCCTCTCGAGCCACCAGTCCATCCCTTTGCAGCTGATACTCTCGAACGGCAGCACGTACCCGCACGAGGGCTACGTCCTGTTCGCCGACCGGGCGATCGATCAGCAGACGGGCACGATCAGGGTCGCAGGCGCATTCCCCAATCCGGGCAACATCCTGAGGCCGGGCCAGTACGGGAAAATCCGCGCCGTGACCAACGTCCGCAAGGGAGCTCTGCTCGTGCCGCAACGCGCGGTGACCGAGCTGCAGGGGTCCTACGAACTCGCGGTGGTGGGGCCCGATAACAAAGTCACGATCCGTACGGTCGAGACCGGCGAGCGAGTGGGCTCGATGTGGATCATCACGAGCGGTGTGAAGGCCGGCGAGCGTGTGGTGGCCGAGGGCACCCAGAAGGTGGCGAACGGCAGCACGGTCGCTCCGGTGCCGTTCAACGCACGCTCCGGGACGCAGTGAGCCGTGTCGAGGTTCTTCATCAACCGGCCGATCGTCGCGATGGTGATCGCCATCCTGACGGTGCTCATCGGACTCCTCTCGATCGCGCGTCTGCCCGTCGCACAGTTCCCGAGCATCGTCCCGCCCGAAACGAAGGTACAGGCGACGTACGTCGGTGCCGATGCGCAGACCCTCGCCGAGTCGGTTGCCACGCCCATCGAGGAGCAGATGAGCGGCGTGGACGACATGAACTACATGTATTCGGTCAACGCGACCGCCAACGGTCAGATGACCATGATCGTGGACTTCGGCGTGCAGACCGATCCGAATACCGACCTCATTCTCTCGCAGATACGAGAAACGCAGGCGGCGGCCCAGCTTCCGGCGCCGGTCGCGCAATACGGGGTCACGGTGCAGAAGTCCACGACCGCCCCCCTGATGCTGGTCGCGCTTTATTCGCCACACGGTACTTACAGTGCGCAGTTCCTCGCGAACTACGCCTACATCAACCTCGACGATCCCATCAGTCGCATTCCGGGCATTGCGAACCTGCAGATCTTCGGCGCCGCGCAATACGCCATGAGGATCTGGCTCAAGCCCGATCTGCTCGCGCAGCTCGGCATCACCGTGACCGACGTGGTCAACGCCGTGGAATCGCAGAACACGGTGAATCCGACCGGGCAGATCGGCAGCGAGCCCGCTCCGGAGGGCCAGGAGTTCACGTACTCGGTGCGGGCGCAGGGGCGCCTCGTGACGCCCGAGCAGTTCGGCAACATCATCGTGCGCGAGAACCCGAACGGTGGCCTCGTTCGGGTGAAGGACGTGGCCAGCGTGGAGCTCGGCACGCAGAGCTACACCCTCATGGGGCGCATGAACGGCAGGCCGAGCGCCATCATCGCCATCTATCAGCTTCCCGGGTCGAACGCACTGGATGACTCGCGGGCCGTGCGAGCGCTCATGGCACGGGTGAAGGACCGCTTCCCGAGCGACATGACCTACGCGGTCACGCTCGATCAGACCCGTGCGGTGAGCGAGGGCATGCGCGAGATTCTGCTCACGCTCGTGGCCGCGCTCGCGCTCGTCATCGCGGTGGTCTACCTCTTTCTGCAGAATTGGCGGGCGACGCTCATTCCGCTGCTCGCGGTGCCCGTCTCGCTGATCGGCACCTTCGTCGTCTTCCCGTTTTTCGGGTTCTCCATCAATACGCTCTCGATGTTCGGGCTCGTGCTCGCCATCGGCCTGGTCGTGGACGATGCGATCATCGTGGTCGAAGCGGTCGAGCGGCACATCGAGGAGGGCGCTGCGCCGAAGGAGGCGGCGCTCGCGGCGATGAGGGAGATCACCGGGCCGGTCATCGGCATCGCGCTCGTGCTCTCGGCGGTATTCGTGCCGACCGCCTTCATCCCCGGAATCACCGGCCGGATGTACCAGCAGTTCGCGGTCACGATCGCGATCTCGGTGGTCATTTCGGCCTTCAACGCACTCAGCCTCAGTCCGGCGCTCGCTGCGCTGCTGCTGCGCAGGCAGCGGGGCGGAGGGCCGCTGCGCCGGTTCTTCGACTGGTTCAATCGCGGGTTCGGACGCGCTCGGGAGGACTACATCCGGGTGAGCGGTGCGCTCATCCGCAAATGTGCCTTGGCGGTCGCGGCACTGCTGCTCTTCGGGCTCGCGGGAGCTTTTTTCGGCGAGGTGCTGCCCTCGGGGTTCCTGCCGGATGAGGACCAGGGATACCTCTACGTGAATCTGCAGCTGCCGGACGCCTCTTCGTTGCAACGGACGAGTCAGGCGGCAAGAGAGGTGGAGAAGGTCCTCGAGAGCACCCCCGGGGTCGAGTACACGACGAGCGTCGTCGGTTTCAGCCTCCTCAGCTACGTTCAAACGAGCTACAACGCGTTCTTCTTCGTGACGCTGAAGCCGTGGAACACGCGCAAGAGCCTGTCCCAGCAGTTCGAGGCCATCAAGGCGCGACTGAATCAGACGCTCGCGAGGCTCCCGCAGGGAACGGCTTTCAGCTTCTCACCCCCTGCGATTCCGGGCATTGGAACCTCCGGCGGCTTCACGTTCGTTCTGGAGGATCTGACGGGCAAGGGGGTGAGCTACCTCGCCGCGAACGTCGACAAGTTCCTCGCTGCGGCGCGCAGGCGCCCCGAGCTCTCGGGACTCAACTCGTCGCTCCTGCCCAGCGTTCCGCAGGAGTTCGTCGACGTGGATCGGGATAAGGCGCTCAAGCAGGGCGTCGCCATTCCCGACGTCTACACGACGCTTCAGGCGTACATGGGCGGCATCTTCGTCAACTACTTCAATCGATTCGGCAGACAGTGGCAGGTCTACGTCGAGGCGCAGGGCCTGTACCGCAACAGTGCCCGGGACGCCAGCCAGTACTACGTGCGCAACAATTCGGGCGCCATGGTGCCGCTCTCGGCCCTCACCAGCATGCAACCCCGCATCGGGCCGGAGTTCGTCATGCATTACAACGAGTACAACGCCGCGCAGATCAACGGCAACGCCGCCCCGGGCTACAGCTCGAGCCAGGCGACGGCCGCCCTCGAGCAGGTGTTCGCGCAGACCATGCCCCATGACATGGGCTATGACTACATGGGGATGTCTTTCCAGGAGAAACTGGCGGCGCAGGGCGTTTCCCCCGCGATGGTGTTCGGCATCTCGCTGCTCTTCGTCTTTCTCATCCTTGCAGCCCTTTATGAGAGCTGGTCGCTCCCCTTCAGTGTGCTGCTCAGTACCCCGGTCGCCGTGTTCGGCGCCTTTGGCGTTCTGCTCCTGCGGCGCCTGTTCGTGCAGGCCTTCTACCCGTCCTACATGGTGCAGATCGAGAACGATGTGTACTCGCAGATCGGCCTGGTGATGCTGATCGGGCTCGCCGCCAAGAACGCCATCCTCATCGTCGAATTCGCCAAGGATCAGTACGAGTCGGGCAAGCCGCTCGCCGAGGCCGCGCTCGCGGGGGCGCGGCTTCGATTGCGGCCGATCCTCATGACCTCCCTCGCCTTCATCTTCGGATGCGTTCCGCTCTGGGTGGCATCGGGTGCGGGCTCGGTCGGGCGCCGGATCATGGGCACCACGGTGATCGGCGGCATGCTCGCCGCGAGTGCGATCGCTGTCTTCTTCATCCCTGCGATCTTCTACGTGGTGGAGAGACTCTCGGGCGCCCGGCGCGAGGGATCGCCCGGTCCTGCGCAGCCCGCCGGACCTCCGGGGGAGGGCCGATGAGGGCGCTGGTGCTCCTCGCCGCGGGGACGCTGCTCGCGGCTTGCGCCGTCGGACCCAATTACCAGCGCCCGCCCATCGATGCTCCCGCGGCGTATCGCGGCGCGAGCGCCCCGCACGCCCCCGGCGCATCCGTCGAGTCGCTCGGGAGCGAGCAGTGGTGGCAGGTATTCGAGGACCCGGTCCTGCAGCGGCTCGTTCGCACGGCACTCCGCCAGAACTATGACATCCGGATCGCGGCCACACGGGTCCTTCAGGCGCAGTCGCAGCTCTCGATCGCCCGGGCGAGCGAGTTCCCGATGCTGAGCGCGGGCGGGGAGGCCTTCAGCGAGCGCAATCCCAAGATCTCGAGCGTCTTTCCCGCCTATACCGCGCGGGCCGGGGAGGTGGACCTCTCGGTCATCTGGAATCTCGATCTCTGGGGAAAGTACCGGCGCCAGAGCGAAGCGGCGCGCGCGAGCTGGCTCGCGACCGAGTGGGGGCGCCGGGCGACGATCAGCTCGGTGGTCTCGGAGGTGGCCACGGCCTACTTCCAGCTGCGGGAGCTGGACCAGGCGCTCGCCATTTCCAACGACACACTCACCTCGCGGCAGAGTTCCTTGAAGCTCGAGCAGGTCCTCGCGCAGCACGGCGGTGCATCGATGCTCGATGTGCGGCAAGCCGAAGAGCTCGTCTACACGGCGGCGGAGGCCATCTCGGACCTGCAACGCCAAATCGTCCAGCAGGAGGACGCCCTCAGCATTTTGCTCGGCAACAATCCCGGCCCCATTCCCCGCGGCCGCCCGCTCGGCGAGCAGCCGAATCCACCCAGCGTTCCGGCCGGATTGCCCTCCGAGCTCCTCGAACGCCGCCCGGACGTCCGGCAAGCCGAGGAGACTCTGGTGGCGGCGAACGCTCAGATCGGTGTCGCCAAAGCGGCGCTCTTCCCGAGCATCTCCCTGACGGGCACGGCGGGCTACGAGAGCTATGCGCTCAATACACTCTTCACGAGGCAGGCTCAGGCGTGGAACGGCGCGGCATCCCTCACCCAACCGGTCTTTGCAGCGGGAAGCTTGCGCGCCGGGCTGCGACTTGCGAGAGCTCAGCAGGAGCAGATGCTGCTGACTTACAAGCAGGCGATCGTCACTGCCTTCCAGCAGGTATCCGATGCGCTCGTTGCCTATCGGCGCGATCGCGAGTTCCGCGAGCAACAGCTTAAGCTGACGGCCGCCGCGGCCGATGCCGATCGACTCTCCAAGGTGCTCTATCAACACGGCGGCGCGAGCTACCTGCAGGTGCTCACGAGCGAGACCAATTATTTCTCCGCAGAGCTCAATCTCGCACAGGCGGAGCTCAACGAGCGCCTCGCGCTCGTTGAGCTCTACAACGCACTCGGCGGGGGATGGCGTTAAGGCCAAGATTCCGCTGGTAAGCCGACGCTCGGTCTGCATCCATGCGCCATGTCCCTTGCGCGGCGCGCGGAACCTGTATATCAATGCCGCCCGTGCACGTGCATCGCTCAGCTCGTAGGCTGATTCT
Source organism: Gammaproteobacteria bacterium (assembly GCA_030040235.1). The sequence goes on from JASHUC010000133.1 coordinate 15,840, forward strand.
GCCGGCAACCCTCGGCGCACTCGGCGGCTGCCAGGGCTCGTTCCTGGAGCCGGCAGGATCGGTCGCTCGCGCCGAGCGCCTGATCTTCCTCGACGCGCTCGTCATCATGCTCGCCATCGTCGTGCCGGTGATCATCGCGACGCTGGCGGTCGCCTGGTGGTTCCGGGCTTCCAACCCGCGCGCCCGATATCGGCCCGATTGGACCTACTCCGGCCGGGTCGAGCTCGTCATCTGGTCGATTCCGGCGCTGGTCGTCTTTTTTCTGGGCGGCATCGCCTGGATCAGCGCTCACGATCTCGATCCCGCACGGCCGCTCGCCTCGCAGGCCGCACCGCTCGAGATCGATGTCGTGTCACTCGATTGGAAGTGGCTGTTCATCTACCCGCGCCAGCACGTCGCAAGCGTCAACCGCTTGGTGGTCCCGGTCGGTGTTCCGCTGCGATTTCATCTCACCTCCGCGACCGTTTGGAACGTATTCTGGATACCCCGGCTCGGCAGCATGCTTTATTGCATGTACGGCATGCTCGGCACGCTCTATCTGCAGGCCGACGCACCCGGCACCTATCTCGGGCTGTCTGCCATGATCAGCGGCGATGGCTTCGCGACCATGCACTTCGATACCGACGCGGTGACGGCCGGGCAGTTCGTCACCTGGGTGCGTGCAGTACGCGCGGCCGGCCCGGTGCTGGATGAAACCGCCTACCGCGCGCTGCTCAAGCCCAGCAGTTCCGTGCCGCCTTACAGCTACCGCGCGGTCGCCCCGGGACTGTTCAAGGCGATCGTGCTGCAGAAACTGCCTCCCGGCGCCGCGGCACCCGCACATCCCGGGTAGGGACA
>JASHUC010000012.1 GCA_030040235.1 Gammaproteobacteria bacterium
GATCGGCCCGTCGATCCGCTGCCCTGGTTCAGCGCCGCTCGGCCCGCTCAATAGACATAACCGTCACGCTCGGGCTTCGGATACACGATGGGCCCCCCTGTGATGGCGTTCGTATTTCTCTCAAACCGCCAACTCGCGCAACGATTGGCGGGCCGAATCCTGGGAGGTTGTCGGCCCGATCACCCCTCGGAAAGCGCGCCGCCACACAATGAAGCCCGCCAGGTCGAACGAGGAGCAAACGAATCCCTGGGATTCCCTCGACCCCTACGCACAGCTCATCCGCGCCCTGTTGCCGCGCGCGACGAACGTCGCGATTTTCGATTGCGAGGGGAAGCTTCGCTGGGCGCTCGAGTCCACGGTCGGGCCGGACCTGATCGAGCTCGTGGACGAGACGCTCTACGCTGCGCGCACCGATCTGAAGTGCGAGGGCCAGCTGCGCATGCTCGGCGGGGACGTGCCGGTGTACGTGTGCTGGCTGCGCGATGACGCCGGCCGGCTGCTCGCCGTGGTCGCCATCCCGTATCGCCATGCGGCCGGTGCGGCGCGCTCGGACCTCGGTGCCTTCTCGTTCGTCTTCTCCCTGATCCGGCCGGCGCTCGCGTGCCTGAGACGGGACCTGCTCGCGCGCGCCTCCATCGCTTATCTTCACGACACTCTCACCGAGCTCGATCGCGATCTCGAGCTGCTGCTGGCGGATGCCGCCCACATCGGCGGTCCGGAGAGCGGATCGGACGAGCTCGCCGCCATCGTCCAGGGCACCGCGGAGCATCTGAAGTGCTCCATGGCCGCGCTCATCGTTCCGGACAAGGGCATCGCGGTGCTGCGCGCGCGCCGCGGTGTCGAGCCGAACGGACACCTCCTCACGCGCACCCACCGCCAGCTCCTCTCGATGGCCCAGATGCGCTCGGAGCCGATGATCATCAATCGCGTCGTGCCGAGCGCCGCGGTCGGAATCGTGCCGTATCGCATTCTCTGCTGCCCCGTGCGCCAGACGAGCGGCCGCACCATCGGGGCGCTCGCGCTCTTTCGCGATCAGGACGCCGAGGAGCTCACGGAGCGCGACGGACGCTTGACCGAGGTCATCGCCCGCCGCGCCGCGGCGATCGTCGAGAGCCAGTACGATGCGCTGAGCGGGCTCGGGACGCGCGGGGCGCTCGAGCGGCGTGCTGCCGCGGTCCTTTCGGGGAGCGGCACCACCGGCTGGAGCGCACTGTACGTGGACGTGGATCAGCTCCACTCGGTGAATGACCGCTTCGGCATGCATATCGGCGACACGGTCATCGCGCGCTTGGGCGAGCTCATTCGCAAGCGGCTCCCGCCGGGGGCGCTGGCGGCGCGGATCTCGGGCGACCGCTTCGCGGCGCTGCTGCCGAGCGGCGTCGAGGAGGTCGGTCGATTCGCCGAGGCGCTGCGAGCGGGAGCGGAGCTGCTCGGCGTCGCCGACGCCGAGGCCCGCGTGCCGGTGTCGATCAGCATCGGTGTCGCGCGCGTCGAGCGCGGCGCACGCGATCTGGCGCACGCGCTCACCGCCTCCGAGACGGCCTGCAAGGCCGCGAAGGACCGCGGCCGCAACCGCATCGCTGTCTACGAGACGGGCGACTCGGGAATCGTGCGCCGCTTCGCGGACGTGAACGTCGCGGCGCGGTTGCGCGAGGCGATCGCGGCGGAGCGGCTGCGTCTCGATGCGCAGCTCGTGCTGCCCTTCGCGGGCGGCGAGGACCGGCCGCCGCACTTCGAGCTGCTCTTGCGCATGATCGGTGAGGACGGCGCGACGATCGGGCCGGACAGCTTTCTCTCGGCCGCCAATCGCTGCCGGCTGATGCCGACGATCGATCGCTGGGTGGTCGAGCGCGCCATCGCCTTGCTCAAGCCGCACGCGGCGCTGCTGCAGGGGCGTCCGGCCGTCTTCGCCCTCAACATCTCGGGGCAGACGCTGAGCGACGAAGGCTTCGCGGACTTCCTGCTCGGCGCGATCGAGGGAAGCGGGCTCAATCCGGGGGTGTTCTGCTTCGAGCTCGCCGAGGGCGCGACGATCCTCAACATCGCGCGCGCCGAGGTGCTGATGCGCCGTCTGCGCCGCTTCGGGTGCGGGGTCGCGCTCGATGACTTCGGCGTGGGGCTGTCCTCGCTCGCGTACCTGCGCCAGCTGCCCGTGACCCTGCTCAAGATCGACGGCACCTTCGTGCGCGACATTCTCAAGGACTCGCGCTCGGAGTTCATGGTGAAGGCGATCGCGCAGCTCGCTAGCGGCATGCAGCTCGCGACCGTCGCCGAGTACGTCGAGACCGAGGAGATTCGCGCCCGCGTCGCGACCCTGGGCGTCGATTACGCGCAGGGCTTTGCGATCGGCCGGCCCGAGCCCTTCGCCGATGCGCTCGCGCAGGTCGCGCTGTGGGCCACCGCGGCTCCCGCGTATCAGCTCGCGGGCGAGCCGCGCGCGCCCACGACTCAATTGCAATGATCGGATGCTAGGGCGAAGATGGTCTTGGAATAACGCGGGGTCTCGATGAGCATGTCGATACGAGCGCACACCTGGATCGCTCTCGTGGCGGGAGCGGTGATCGGTTTTTCGGGAGCTCTGGCGACCAATGTATTTGCCGAGCGCCACAGCGACAGCGCTGCCTCTGCGGGCGGGGGCAATGCCCTGCCGTGGCAGGAAGCGCACCTGTTCGCCGAGGTCTTCGAGCGGATCAAAAGCGATTACGTGGACCCGGTCGACGATCGCAAGCTGGTCGAGAACGCGATCCGCGGCATGGTGAGCGGCCTCGACTCGCACTCGGCTTTTCTCGACAACGAGGAGTTCGAAGAGATTCGCTTGAGCACGATGGGCTCCTACCCCGGCGTCGGGATCGAGGTCGCGGTCGACGGCTCCGCGGTGAAGATCGTCCATCCGATCGAGGGCTCGCCGGCCGATCGCGCCGGCATCAAGGCGGGCGATCTCATCTCGCAGATCGACGGGCTCGATGTGGGCGCGGATGCCGCCGGCGCCATCGCGCGGATGCGCGGTGATGCCGGTACCGTCGTGCATCTCACCGTGCGGCGGCCCAGCACGGGCGAGGTGAAGGTGTACGACCTGCGCCGCGCGGAGGTCGCCGTGCACAGCGTCGAGGAGCAGCCGCTCGCGCCAGGGTACGGCTACGTGCGGATCACCGAGTTCAGCGAGACCACCCCGCAGGATCTCGACGCCGCCATCGCGCGGCTCAAGAGATCCATCCCGGGCGGCCTCGAGGGCCTCGTGCTCGACCTGCGCAACAACCCGGGGGGAGTGCTCGAGGCAGGCGTCGCGGTCGCGGACGCGTTTCTCGATCATGGCGTCATCGTGACGGCGGACGGCCGCACGCCCGATGCGCGCTTCCGGATGGATGCCACGACCGGCGACCTCCTCCAGGGCGCACCGCTCGTCGTGCTGGTGAACGGGGGTACGGCTTCGGCGGCCGAGATCGTCGCGGGGGCTCTCAAGGACCACGGCCGGGCCGAGATCATCGGTCATCGCACCTACGGCAAGGGCACGGTGCAGACCGTCATGCCGCTCTCGCGCGGGGCTCTCAAGCTCACCACCTCGCGATACTTCACGCCCTCCGGCGCATCGATTCACGAGAAGGGCATTCTGCCCGACCTGGTGATCGAGGGGCAGGAGCAGAGCCCCGCGGACCTGAGCGCGGACGGCTCGTCGCTCGCGGTGCATGACGCCGAGGTGCGCATTGCGCTCGACGCGCTCATGAACCCGATGCGTCTCTCGCGCCCGAGCGGTTCGGTGCTCGCCATGGCACCGGTACCCTGATGCATATGCTTCTCGATGTGCTGCTGCACATCGACCGCCATCTCGCGCAGCTCACCGCCGAATACCACGCGTTCATCTACGCGATCCTGTTCTTCGTCATCTTCGCGGAGACCGGGTTCGTCGTCACGCCGTTCCTGCCAGGCGACTCGCTGCTGTTTGCAACCGGCGCGCTCGCGGCGGCGGACGCGAGCCACACGCTCACCGCCCCCTTCGCCTGGGGCCTGCTCGCGCTCGCCGCAGTGTTCGGCAACAGTCTCAACTATGGCATCGGGCGCCTGATCGGCCCGCGCGCGTTCACCGGCCACTACCGGCTGCTGCGGGTCGAGTACCTCGAGCGCACCGAGAAGTTCTTCCGGCGTTACGGCGCGATGACCATCGTGCTATCGCGCTTCATGCCGATCGTGCGCACCTTCGCCCCCTTCGTCGCAGGCGTCGGCCGCATGCCGTACACCCGCTTTCAGAGCTGCAACATCGCCGGCGGCCTCGCCTGGACGGCGCTCTTCATCTGGGGCGGATTCCTGTTCGGCAACATCCCCCAAGTCAAGACGCACTTCGGCCTCGTCACGCTCGCGATCATCGCGATCTCGCTCGCACCGATGGCGTTCGCGGCGCTGCGGGCGCGCACGCAGGCGGGTTGAACTGCGTCAAAGAGCGCCTGGCGAGATGCTCCACGCCAGAACGCTGCAAGTCCGTCCATGGACGCTGCGTTAGCGCCGTCCTGGCGCTACGCTCTGGCGTGGAGCATCTCGCCAGACACTATCTGAACGCTCTTCAGCGCGCTGCGAGCGACGGCGAGTCCGCGTCGACACCGTCGGCGATGGTGATGCGATTGCGCCCATCGTGCTTGCTCCGATAGAGCGCCGCATCGGCGCTTCTGAGCAGCGCCTCTGCCGCGGTGCCGATCGGCGCGGCTCCCGGGCCGAGCACGGCGACTCCGAAGCTCGCCGTAACGACCAGCCGGCCGGCGCTCGTCTCGAAGGGTGTCGTCGCACAGCAGCCGCGGATCTTCTCGGCGGTGGCGGCCGCTCCGGCGAGATCGGTCTCCGGGAGCACGACGACGAACTCCTCGCCGCCGTAGCGCGCCACCCAGTCGCTCGCCTGGCGAATGGAGGCCCGGGCGAGCGCGACGAAGCCGCGCAGCACGTCGTCTCCGGCCTGATGGCCGTGCTGGTCGTTGATGTCCTTGAAGAAATCCAGGTCGGCCATGACCGCCGTGAGGGGGTGGGCATAGCGCCGCGCCCGTTCCACCTCCTGGATCAGATGATCATTCAAATAGCGGCGATTGTAGGTGCCGACGAGCGGGTCGGTGATCGAGAGCTGGTGGATCTTGTCCTTCGCTTCGCGCAAGCTCTGTTCGAGCTGCAGAACGCGCTGACCGGCCTTCAGGCGCGCGAGGAGCTCCGGGGTCTTGGGAGGCTTGCTGATGTAATCGTCGGCCCCCGCCTCGAGTCCGGTGACGACATTCTCCGTCGAGCTGTGACTCGTGAGCAGCAGGATGTACAGGTAACCCGGGAGCTGCGACTGACTCTCGCGGATGCGGCGGCAGAGCGTGACGCCATCCATGCCGGGCATGTCCCAGTCCGTCACGAGCATCTGGAACTGTCCGGTCGAGATCTTCTCGAGCGCTTCCGCGCCGTTCCCCGCCGTCTCGACGGCGTAGCCGGCCTGGCGCAGCACCCGCTGCATGACGAGCAGCTGCGTCGGCTCGTCCTCGACGAGGAGCAGGTTGATCGGCGCGGCACTCATGCGACCTGGGCCTCGATGAAGCCCGCGCATTCCTTGAGAGCGGCGTCGATGTGCTCGACGGCTTCGGTGAGCTCCTCTGCGGGCCGCCCGGCGGCGCTGCGCTCGAGGACGGCCGCGAGATCGCCGACGCGCTGCGCACAGATGCTGCCGCTGCCGCCGCGCAGCTTGTGCGCGAGAGTCGCGAGCAGTGCGCGATCGTCGGCGGTGAGCGCCCGGCGCAGCTCCTCGACGATGCGGCCGCTGCTGGCGAGAAAAGTCCGGCAGAGCTCCTGGACGAACGCGCTGTCGTCACCGACGAGGGCGCGCAGCCGGGCGAGATCGATGGCGGGAGCGACGGGCCGCATCGTCGGCAGCGACGTCATGACCGGCCCGCTCTCGCCGCCGAGACCGTGACGGGCGAGGGTCTCGCCGAGTCTCACGGGCTCGAGCGGCTTGGTGAGAAGCCCGTCCATGCCCGCCGCGAGACAGCGCTCGAGCTCGTCGGTCATGGCACTCGCGGTGAGGGCGATGATCGGGACGCGCCGTCCGGCACTCTCCTGGGCGCGGATCTCCCGGGTGGCGGCCAGCCCGTCCATGATGGGCATTTGCACGTCCATGAGCACCAGGTCGTAGCGCTCGCGCGCACAGAACTCGACGGCCCGCTGGCCGTTCTCGGCGACATCGACCTCGCAGCCGAGCCGCTCGAGGAAGCGCCGCGTGACCTGCTGGTTCACGAGGTTGTCCTCGACGACCAGCACGCGTCCACGAAAGCGCTGCGCACCTTTGTCGAAGGCCAGCGAGCCGCGCGTGACCACCCGGCGCCCGGGGTGCGCGGCCACCGCCGCCGTACCCAGCTCGAGCACCTGCTCGATGCAGGCACGCAGCTCCCGCCCGCGCACGGGCTTGGTGAGGTAACCGGCGAAACCGAGCTCGCGCAGATGCTGGAGATTGCCGTGACGGTCGAGCGAGGTGAGCATGATGAGGTGCGTCGAGCCGAGCTCGGGCATCGATTTGAGGCGCGCCGCGAGCTCGCGCCCGTCGCAGTCCGGCATCTGATCATCGGCGATCACCACATCGAAGCGGCTGCCCGACCGGGCCGAATTCACCAGCTCCTCGAGGGCCTCCGTGGCGCTGCCTGCCGTCTCGACGCTGTAGCCCGCCGGGCGCAGCTGCCCGCAGAGCACGCGCTGGTTCGTCGCGTTGTCGTCCACCACGAGCACGCGCCGCTCGCGCGGGGCAACCGATTGTGTCGCCGCCGAGGACAGCGCGCCGTCCACGAGCGGGCAGGGCAGCGTGAACGTGAACGTGGAGCCCGAGCCGGAGGCGCTCGCGACACCCACCCGGCCTCCCATGAGCTCGACGAGCCGCTTGACGATCGAAAGTCCGAGCCCCGTTCCGCCGTAGACCCGCGTGGTCGAAGCGTCCGCCTGCACGAACGGGTGGAACAGCCGCTTCATGACCTCCGGTGACATCCCGGCGCCGGAGTCGCGCACCTCGAAGTGCACGAGCACCCGTCCGGCTTGCACTCCGACCACGAGCGCCTCGAGAACGATCTCTCCCTGATGGGTGAACTTGACGGCATTGCCGACGAGATTCGTGAGAATCTGCCGCAAGCGATGCGGATCGCCGAGCACGAGGTCCGGAATCGAGGGGTCCACGTTGACGATGAGCTCGAGGTTCTTGGCCGCCGCCTGCACGGCCATCATCGTGCCCACGTCCTCGACGCACTCGCTCACGTCCATCTCGACCTGCTCGACCTCGAGCTTGCCCGCCTCGATCTTCGAGAGGTCGAGAATGTCGTTGAGAATCGCCAGGAGCGAGGTGGCGCTCGCACGGATGGTCTCGGCGAACTCGCGCTGCAGCGGCTCGAGCGCCGTATCGAGCAGCAGCTCGGTCATTCCGAGCACGCCGTTCATCGGGGTGCGGATCTCGTGGCTCATGTTGGCGAGGAACTCGCTCTTGGCGCGATTCGCCGCCGCCGCGACCTCCTTCGCGGCAACGAGCGCCGCCTCGGCCTCGCGCTGAGTCGTGATGTCCTGAACCGATCCCGAGAAGCGCGTCGGATTGCCCGCGGCGTCGCGCTCGCAGCTCGCGCGCGCGCGAAACCACCCCCAATCGCCGGCGCGGCGCTGCAGGCGATAGATCACATCGTAGGGCGCCTCGCCCTTGAAGTGCCGCTGCACCGCCTCCTCCACGCGCTCGCGGTCCTCGGGCGGCATGAGCTCGATGAGTCGCGGCAGGGGATCTGCGGACGTGTAGCCGAGCATTTCCCCCATCCGCGGCGAGTACCACATCCGGGCCTCCGCGACCGCGTACTCGAAGAAGCCGTCGGAGCTGCCGCGTATCGCGCGCTCGAGGCGCTGCTCGGCCTCGATGCGCGCCGCCTCGGCGCTCTTGCGCGGCGTCACGTCCTGGATCGAGCCGGAGAGCGTCAAGGGGCGGCCGTTCTCATCGCGCTCCACCGTGCCGCGCATGCGGAACCAGCGGTACGCGCCGTCCTGCCGCTGCATGCGCACTTCGAGGTCGTACGGCGCGTCGCGCTCGAGATGCGCCTCCGTCACCTCGCTCATGCGCGACCGGTCATCCGGGTGCACGCGCTCGATCATCTCCGCCGGGGTTGCCGCCAGATCGTGCTCGCCGTAGCCGAGCAGCTCGCAGTAGCGGGGCGACATCCAGAGGGTCTCCCCGGCGATGTCCCACTCCCAGAGTCCGTCATGCGTGCCGCGGATGGCACGCTCGAGCCGCGTGCGTACGCGCTTGAGCTCATCCTGCGCGAGCCTTTCCTCGTGGACGTCGATCAGCGAGCCTGCGAAGCTCGTCAGGCGCCCGAGCTCGTCGCGCTCGACCGCGCCGCGCGTGCGGAACCAGCGCCACGCCCCGCTTGCGGTGCGCATCCGCACCTGCAGATCGTAGGGCGCGCCCGAGGCGATGTGATCTTCGAAAGCGGCGGAGACCCTCGGTTGATCCTCCGCATGCATGCGCGCGCGGAACTCCGCAGCGGGAATGCGCGCGTCCCGCGGCGCGAGCCCCAAGAGCTCCTCGTGCGTCGCCGAGCACCACACCGTCTCGGTGCCGAAGTCATAGTCCCAGTGTCCCTCGGAGCTCGAGCGCGAGGCGCGCGCGAGTCGCATCTGGATGTCGTGCTGATCGGTCACGTCCTGAAAGGCACCGGAGAGCCGGGTCGTCACGCCGTTCATGCGCTCGGCGACGCCGATGACGCGCACCCAGCGTCTCTGGCCGCGCGCCGTGATGAACGGCACCGTGTGGTCGAACGAGACCCCGTGCTCGAGCGCTTCCTTGAGCGCTTTCTCGACGAGCGTGCGCGCCTCGGGGGCGTAGAACTCCATGGCATTCGCCAGATCGAGGCGCACGGAAGGATCGAGCTCGTGGATGCGATAGGCCTCCTGCGACCAGATCGGGGTCATGGTCGCAAGATCGATCTCCCAACCCCCGATGCGCGCCATGGCGGCGACGGTGTCGAGCAGGCGCTGCCCGCGCCGCAGCTGCGCCTCGGCCGCCTCGGTGCGCGCCAGAGCCGCCTTGAGCGCCGCGTTGCTTTTGAGCGCCTGGGCCGCCTCGGCCTCGGCACGGCTGTGCCTGAGGGTCGTGCGCTTCTGCCACGCCCCGAGGATGGCGACCGTCCAGATGGCAAACAGGGCGAATCCCCGGTCGGGGAGCACGGACCAGAGGAGCGCGCTGTGGGGCACGGCAATTCGCGCCAGCGCGAGCGCCGTACACAGGGCGGCCGTCAGCCAGGTGTAAAGCGGGCGCGCACCCGACAGGCTCGCGAGAACCGCGGCGATGTACGCAACGCCTGCGCCCGTGCCGAGCGGAATGCCGAGGTCGGCGAGAAAGATCGCCAGCGATAGGCCGACGAGCCACATCGGGCGCACACGCGCCGCAGCATGCAAGTCGGGCTCTGGCGGCAAGGCAATTTTCGTGGGATTTCGCATGCAACGGCGCTTCACTCGGTGAGGCCCTGGCGCGCCCGACGCCTGCGCGGTCATAGTGCGGAAGAAGAAGTATGCCGTCCGAGTGATGCGTCACAGTGAGCACGTGGCAGAATGAGGGCATGACCGAGCGCACACGAGGCTATGTATTCCGCGTCGACGTGGTCGCACCGGCGCCGCTGATCTGGACGGCGCTCACCACCTCCGCTGCGCTCTCGCGCTGGTGTGCACCGGGCGCGGAGATCGACGCGCGTCCCGGCGGGTCTTTTCGCGCGAGTGTGGACCGCGTCACGGAATTTGAAGCGCACATCGACGTGTACCTGCCGGAACGTCGC
>JASHUC010000134.1 GCA_030040235.1 Gammaproteobacteria bacterium
CTCGCGCTCGAGCAGCGTTGCCGGCGTACAAAACACCCACGTTCCACAGATGATCATCGACATTGTTGATAAGGAAATTGAAAAGGAGGCGACGCCACAATTCGCGTACATCCTCCGAAGGCCGCGCGCTCACCCGACGCAGCGCATCGGCAAGTTCCGTATAGGCGCGGTCCTCATCCCGTCGTGCCTGGAGCAGCGAGCCGCCTGACAGGTACGCGATGCGGGCTCCCTCGGCCGTTCGGTCGAATCGGCGGATGACGGTACACTTCGGCCGAAGGCCGCCGAGGGAGGTGCCCTTCCCCTGAAGGAAGCGAAGATCGGCCTCGGTCTCAGTGCCCTGCTCGACGGCACGAGTTGCGGTGTATGAGGCGCTTTCCCCATGCGTCGGGTTCGGTGTCGGCCAAGGCAAGCGGAAAGGGTGAATCCTCGCCCGAGGGTGCACGGCGCGTGAAATGTCCCTCGCGAAGCGGCAGGTCCGGGGAGATTTCGAAGCGCTCAGCGTGGGCCAACCACGAGCCTGCATAGGCGAAGGCGGAATACTCGCGACGGCCGTCGCGGCTGAGCGCGAGTTCGCCGACCGGCAGTGCCGCGCGCCCTACCCACACGCTCGCCTCCTGCCGCCTCGGAGCGCGCCCGTTCACAGTGCCCCCGAGCTTTTCCGCGCGCGCACGCGCTTCGGGAGTTGCTCATCCGCGAGCTGAATTCCGAGTTCATCCGTGGCTGCATCGAGCAATCGTTCCAGCCGACCGAGCTCGCCCAGCGCATACAGTGTGCGCGCGAGATTCTCGAGCGCCACCGCTCCGTCGCCCCGCTCCAGCCGCTTCAGCGTTGCCTCCGAGATTCCACTGCGCTCGGCGAGAGAAGCGCGCGAGAGGCGACGCCGCCGGCGTGCCCTGGACACATCCTCACCGACCTGGGTGATCGCTCGAACCACCGGAAGAGGCGCTTGCCTCTTAGAGGTCATATAAAACCTTATAAACGATGTAAGTGGTTATATATGACCAGTATAGCACCGTCAGGACCGGTGCGCTGCAGGATCAGGGCCGCCCTAGGGTCTCAGAGTTCCCTTGCCCGGCGCATGCCGATGGTGGGCCGACGGGGCGAGTTCTCGCGGGAGACGTAGATATTCTCCCCGCGTCTCCAGCGGTTTCCGAAGCTGCACACGGCGGCATCGAAGGCCCGAGTGCAACCGTCCTGGAATCGATCGTGCAGCTCCACGATGACGGCATCGACCTTGTCGATCCAGGTGCTGCTGTGGGCAAAGACCTCCCGCTCGGCCCCCTCGATATCGACCTTGAGGATGTCGATCTTCTGTAGATCGAAATCCCTCATCAGCCTGTCGATCGTGAGCGCCGCGACCGTCTGGGAGGGCGCTGCGCCGCCCGATGCGAGCGTCTCCGGGGTGCGTGTTCTGAACCCCCAGTCGCCACTTCCCGGGTCAAACACGCTGATTTCGATCTCCTCGTTCCACAGCGCCGCATGCAGCGGCGTCACGTTGCCGTAGGGGGCGACATTCTCGCGGAGCAGCTCGAAGTTGCCTCGTTGCGGCTCGAGCGCAATGATCCGCGCATCCGGGTAGCGATTGGCGAAATAGATCGAGGCGAGGCCGATGTTGGCACCCGCATCCACGATGACGCCCGGAGGCCTCTCGACTTCGAAGTCGTACTCTCGGTTGACGAAGATCTGCTCGCAGGCCTCCACATCGGTCGAGGCCAGGCGCAGCCGAAAGGGGACCTTGCATCCGTAGCGGTCTACCTCGAAATAGACCTTATGTCCGCTCACCTTGGCCCCGACGGCGCGCAGCAGAGCCCCCAGCCCCAGGACTCTCAGGTGTCTTTCTATCGAGCGGTACATTCGATCGTCTGGAGCGACGGCCCCCTCTGCCCGGTTAATCTCGGCTCTCGATGATCCTCACTCCCGCCACCTTCCGTCAACGCCAGGCCATGAGGCTCACTCGACGAGGTACCCCAGTGCCCGGGCGTTGTCGCGGACCCGGGCATCGCGCGTCACGACGGTGATGAGCTGCGGGGGCACACCCAGGACTTCCGCGCTTGCGAGGTGGATGGCATCCAGAGTCCTGATCGGCTCGCGCGGGAAAGCGCGTCCGCTGCGCTCGAGCACCTCTTCGCCGACGGCGAGAATATCGCACCGACGCCTGAATTCTTCGAGCCACGCGATCGCCGCTCTTTCGGCTGCGGGCGACAAGCGCTGCGCGGTGCGCGCGCGCACGATGGCGCGATGCGATTCCGCGAACGTCACCGCCGATGTCACGCGCCGGCCTTCACCGGCAATGGCTGCTCTTGCCGCGGCCTCCCCTTCCAGGAGCGCTGCGAGCAGCGCGCTCGATTCGATATAGCGGAAAGTCTGCGCCGTGGGGACCGCCCGGGCCTCGGCACGCCCGCTCCTCTTGCGCCGTGCCCGGTTACGCCTCGCCACGGTCGCTCGCGATCAGCGCGGCGACGCTGCCAGGAGCCAGCCGGATGTCGGGCCACTTCAGCGCCCCGGCATGCGCCACGGCCGCCGGCTCGATGAAGCCTGCCGCCACGAGCCTGTCGTAACGGCTGCCAGCGCCCGAACGAGCGCCCGGCGGAACGAGCTCGGCGACCACTCGCCCGTGTGCCGTGACGGCGATCCGGCCGCCAGCCTCGACCTGCCGGATGAACTGGCTCAGCCTGTCTTTCAGCTCGCGAATGCCTGCAGACGTCATCGTCCAATTATAGCCATTTGTAGCCACAAATGCCAAACCGGAACCGTCTCCGGCGCACCGGCCTTACTCAAAGGACGGCAAATGCTTCTCGATCTGCCGGCGCAGCGTCTGCGCCGTGAGGTGCGCATACACCCGGCGCGTGGTGCGCAGGTCGGCATGGCCGAGCAGCTCCTGCACAACATGAGCGGGCGCCCCTGAATTGAGCAGCAGCGAGCCATACGTGCGACGCAGGTCGTGGAACGTCGCAGGCGGTTCGATGCCGCTTGCCTTGCAGGCCGCGCGCATGCCCCGTGAGACTGCAATTCTCGAGATAGGCTCGAAGATGAGC
>JASHUC010000135.1 GCA_030040235.1 Gammaproteobacteria bacterium
GCGGTCGAAATCCAGCGCGGGCTTGCCGGCGATCCTCAGGACACGCACAGCCGTTATCTCGAGGCATCGGTCGGCCGGCTGACCATCGGCTGCCTATATCTGCCCAATGGCAACCCGGCCCCCGGACCGAAGTTCGACTACAAGTTGCGCTGGTTCGAGCGGTTGACCGCGCGCGCCGCTGAGCTGATCTCCAGCGACGCCCCGGTCGTCCTCGCGGGCGACTACAATGTGATCCCGACGGAACTGGATGCCTACAAGCCGGAACGCTGGGTAGACGATGCGCTCTTCAGGCCGGAAACGCGCACCGCCTACGCTCGGCTGCTCGCCCAGGGATGGACCGATGCCTTGCGGCAAGTACATCCGGGGGAGCGGATCTACACATTCTGGGACTACTTCCGTAACGCCTATGCACGCGATGCCGGCCTGCGCATCGATCATCTGTTGATCAGCCCCAAGCTGAGTCCGGCGCTCAGCGCTGCGGGGGTGGATCGAGACGTGCGCGGCTGGGAGAAGACCTCCGATCACGCGCCCACGTGGATAGAGCTCGCGGACGCATCGATCCGGTGAATGATGGCGATGCGCACCGAATGTGAAATGAAGGAGCTGATCCAGCGTTTCGCAAAAGATCACGACGACGTGCGGGCGGCCGTCATGACCGGATCGCGCGCCAATACAGAGTGGATGGCGCGATAAAGCGTGAGCGCCACACCCAAATCGCTCGTCCTCGCAGCTTGCGCAGGTGCTGCGCTCATGTGGCTCGGCCTTGGCCTGCATCGTCGCGAGACGCGGGGCCCTTCGGCGGATACGAATGAATCCCCGGCGGTCGCGCATGGCAGTTGGGGAACCCTTCACGCAGCGCAGCCGACCGCCAGTCCCTCATCCAAATCGTCAGAGAGTGCAGAATCGAAGTCGCAACCCGTGGCTCAATCCAGCGCCGGCGAAAAAATTGTGGCACCCGCTACGCTGGCGATGAATGCTGGCCCCTTGAACGAGGATCCGTCCCGATCGAAAGCCCTGAGTTCGCTCTTCAACTCGAGCACCATCAACTGCGATGTATCGGCGGGACAGGGCGCGTACTGGAGCGGCGTCGGCCCGCAGGTTCACAGCATTTCGTACCAGGGCGGTCCCTTCGCGTTCCAGGCGATCGACCTCCAGGATCAAACAGCAACCATGGTCGGGGACTTCGGGTTCACCCAGGGGGATTTGGGGGTTCGCGTCACGGCTACCGATGACGGGTTGTTTTTCGCGGGTTTCAACCGAGCCGGGGACCTCATCATCGTCACCGTTTACTCTGCTCTTGATGGAGCTGGGCATTACCGCATGGTAATGTCCGAGCACGCGCGCCAATTCAACAACGAGAGCGCACAGTTTTACGGTGCCTGCGACACCACTCTCGCGCAGCTGCCGTCAGCCGGATCCGAGTAATTCATGGTCGAGCCTCCAGCACCATGTTGAACGGCGTCTCGGTCGCCCGCCGAAGACGTCTGAAGCCCCCATCCTCGATGAGGACCTTGTGCAGGCGCTTCTCCCCCGCCTGCGCGCCGAGTGCCGGTCCGTGCCGGGCGAGCGAGACGGGCACGCACACGAGTGAGGACGCCCCGTAATAGACACGGCCCACGGGATGGAGGTTGTCCTCCACTCGATCGCCCGCGAGTGGCTCGACGATCATGCAAACCCCGTCGGGCTTGAGCGCCTCGCGTGCATGACGTGCAGCCCCGGAAGGATCCGCCATGTCGTGCAGGCAATCGAAGAATGCGATGAAGTCGAGCTCCTTCTCACGGTAGGACACCGCATCCGCGGTTTCGAAGCGCACGTTGGAGGCGCCGGCTTGTGCGGCGCGGGTGCGCGCGGTCTGAATCGACGGCTCGTGGTAGTCGATTCCGATGAATTCCGAACTTGGAAATGCCTTGGCCATCAAGATTGTGCTTGCGCCGTGCCCACAGCCGACATCGGCGGCGCGTGCGCCACGGGAGAGCTTCTGCGTGACCCCTTCGAGGGCCGGAAGCCACTCGCCGAGCAGGTGGGCATTGTAGCCGGCCCGGAAGAAGCGCTCGGTGCCGTGGAAGAGGCAGGGATGATGTTCGCCCCATTCCATGCCCTTGCCGGTGCGAAAGTTCTCGAGCGCGCGCTGTTTGATGTGAAAGAGATCCTCGACGACCGCATAGGCCCCCGGAAGATCCACGGGGCCGTTGGGGTTGGCGAGACAGAGCGCCTGCTCCTCATTCAGCGAGTACCTGCCGCTCGCCGGATCGTACTGTGCGTAGCCGCCGGCCGCCTGATTGGCCAACCACTCGCGAATGTACCGCTCGTGCGTGCCGGTGCGGGCCGCGAGCTCCGTCGCCGTCAGCGGCCCCTTGTGGAGTTCCCGGTAGAGTCCGAGCTCATCGCCGATGAGGATCAGTACGGCGCTGATTGCCGCACCGAGGTCGGTCACCGCCTTGCCGAGAAACGCATTCAGTCGCTCTTTATCGATGGCCATGGCGCTGCCCCCGCTGCTGTGGATCGACGTCCGCTCCGCCCCTGTCCCGCGCGCCTGCTGCGGGCGGTGATCATACGCCCGTTGCGACCTGGACGCAGCGCAGCGGCCGCCGCGCTCCGGCGGCGGCCGCAGGCATCTCAGTCCAGCGGAGGAATCAATCTACCGTCACCCGAGTCCCGCTTACGGTCCCGAGAATGACAAATGCGACCGGAGCGCCGTCGGTATCGGTGACCGGCGTCTTCGTCCCGTTGTTGACGTACTGCGTGATGTGAAACGATCCGGTGTAGGCGTTACCGTCTTTGCTGAGGGTGATCGTCTCCTGAATGTTGGTCGGTCCGAATGCTTCGAACAGCTCATCGAGGCCACCGGGGATCTGCGACCAGGAGTCCGTGACACCGGGTTGATAGTCGGGAATCCACGAGATGGCCCAATGGTTGAGCTTGTAAGTCCATGGCCCGACCTGCTTCCATACGCCCATGCAGAAGCTGCTGGTCGCCGGGGCTCGGCCGGAGTTCATGAGCTCGGTACCGTCGTCGTGCCAGGTAACGAACCCCGCATCGACCGGTGTGCCCGGCTTGAGGGGCACCGCATTGGGGGGCGCTCCCGGACCGACATCGCCCTCGGCCGTGAAGGTGAATCTCCAGAGGCCGGTGATCGCAGTGGTGTTGAACGGCCCGTATCCGGTGCGGAGCAACTCGCCGGCGCCGGCGTCGCGGTAGACCATGGGCTTCATGCCCGGCAGGTTCGGAGCGAGCCCGCAGCCCGCCATGACCTCTCCGCTGCCGAGGGCGAGCCCTCCGAGCGCGATGATTGCACTCATCGCCTTCATCGAGACTTTCATTTTGCTTCTCCTGTGCGGTTCGTTGGTTGAGCCCGCTGGGGCTGTCCGGCAGGTCTGTTCGGACCTTGCCCAGTGTTCAGGATCACGGTGCGCGCGCCGGTGCGCCGCCACTTTCGGACGAACAGCGAAAATGGAGGATCGAACGGGTATCCGAGGCGAGCGAGTGCGGGTCTGAAGCGGGTACAGCGGCTGCGGGGCCGTCATGTTTTGCCGCCCGCGCCGCGCTGCCGCATGACTTGCTGCCGGCGTCCTGATTACCATCGAGACCACAATCCCCCTGCGCTCGACGGGGATTTCACGAGCGATTCGCAGGCCTAGCGAGAAAAGTGATGAACACGACCACGGTCGCCCTGCCGGCTCGCACACAAATGCACTTCGGCCGGATTCGGGGGCTGTATAACGGTTACGGCTACATCATCGCGGTTTCCCTGCTCCTCGATCTGTGGTGGACGATCGAGGTCGCACTGCCCAAGCTTCTCACCGGTGACACGCATGCCTTCGCTCGGGACTTTCTGCTCCAGAGCTTGCAGACTCTGTTCGCCATGATTCCCGGCCTGGCGCTGGTTCCGATTGTCGTAAATCTCGCCCCGCGCGCCGGCTTGGCACGCTTCGCCTGGCTGTTTGCCCTGACGGCCGTGATGGGGTGGTGGTGCCTGTGGGTGGAGGGCGTTCATTGGGGCTGGGATTGGCAGAGCCTGGGCCATGCGCTCGACGGCCTGTCCACCCCCGGGCTGGTGGTGGGAGTGTGCGCCTATCATAGCGACACGCGGGAGGCGGCCGACGAACTGCTACGATCCCAGATCCAGCGCACGAGCCTCGATGCCGAGCTGATGCAGGCGCGCCTGCAACTGCTGCGTGCGCAGGTCGAGCCGCATTTTCTCTTCAACACTCTGTCCGTGGTTCATGCCTTGTCGCGCCGCGATCGAGCCGCGACCACTGATCTGCTCGACCATCTCATTCGCTACTTCGCGGCCGCGCTGCCGCGGTTGCGCGGGAACGAAGTGGCTCTGTGGGAAGAGCTGGAGCTCGTGGAGGCTTACCTTGCGATCTATCGGGCGCGCATGGGCACGCGCCTTACCTACGAGATCGACATGGTAGAAGGTCTCCGGCATCTCAAGGTCCCCTCCATGGTGCTCCTGACACTGGTCGAGAACGCGCTAAAACACGGTGTGAGCCCGACCGTGGAAGGCGGTCGCATTCGCGTCAGTGCGAGTTGCGAGCACGATCGGCTGTCCCTGAGCGTGGCCGACTCCGGACGCGGCCTCGATGTGCGCCTCGGGCGCGGCATTGGACTTGCGAACATTCGCCAGCGCCTCGTGATGATGTATGGCCGCGATGCGATGCTGACGTTGCGACCCGCCGATCCGCGCGGCGTGATTGCCAGCATCTGCGTGCCCGTGCACTGAGACTCGTTGCGTGCAGGCCGCCGCACTTCGCGAATCCTCGATTCATCGCCGTGGAGCGATCGCGTTCGCGCTGACCGCGCTGCGTGCGGTGACCTGGCGCGCCGTTCTGGTCACGCAATCCATCGGCCTTCTGTTTGCGCTCTACACGTGGCTCGAGCTGTGGCACCGGCCCGGGCAACCCCGGCTGCTCGAGAGCGTGCTGAGGCAGGCGATCACCGCCCTACTCCTGGTGCTCGCGGCGTTTGCAGCTGACGAGACCGTCCGGCGCGGTTCGCGTGTATGGCGCACGTTCGCGATCGCAATTTTCTGGGCGTCGGGTGCCAACGTACTCGCCCAACTGCTGGTGTCCTACGCACTCGGTATCGGGGTGTCCGAGCGCGGCGTGCTGAACCTCCTCTATGACTTTCTCGGGGTAGGCGGATTCTGGGGCACGGTACTGATGGTGTATCTAAACCGTCAGAGCGCCCAGCGCCTGCTCGCGCGCTTGCGCGCTGGGCAGCTCGAGCGCGCCGAGGCCGAACGTCGCTTGATCGCGTCGCGTCTGGCTGCCGCCGAATCGCAGGTCGATCCGTCCGCGGTGTTGCGACAGCTCGCTGAGATCCGAAACCTCTTCGCTGCCGGGCAACCCGACGCGCAAGAGCGGTTCGAGGCGCTCATCGCCGGGCTGCGGGAGACCGTGACGCGCGCGGCCGCGGGGCAAAGTCACGACGGATCGCAATGAACGTGCCCAGTGCCGTCATCGCCGAGGACGAACCCATCGTCCGGCGGGAGCTCCGCGAGACCCTCACGCAGCTGTGGCCGGAGTTGAACGTTCTGGCTGAGGTCGGTGATGGCCTCGAGGCGGTCGCGGCGCTCGAGAGACTGCACCCCAACGTGTTCTTTCTCGACATCAACATGCCGGGCCTCAACGGTCTAGAGGTTGCCCAACGCTTGAGTGGACAGGCCCACGTCGTTTTTGTCACGGCCTTCGACCAGTACGCCATTGCAGCTTTCGAACAGGGCGCGTTGGACTACGTGTTGAAGCCGATCTCCCCGTCGCGCATGCAGCTCACCGTCGAGCGGCTGCGCACTCGCCTCTCGGAACCGCCGGCGGATCTACATCGGATCGCAGAGCTGCTGAAGGAGCTGGCGCCCGCGGAGCCGAAATACCTGAGATGGCTGACGGTGCCGCACGGTGCGGAGCTGCGCGTGGTGACAGTCGCCGAGATCTCGTATTTGAGGGCCGATCAGAAATACACCACTGTGATGACGCCCCAGGGCGCTTTCCTCTTGACCTCGTCCCTGCGTCACATGAAGGAAAAGCTCGATCCGCAAGTGTTCTGGCAGATCCACCGTAGTGTGGTGGTGAACGTGAGTGCGATCGACCGGATTTACCGCAGCTTCCGCGGAGCTCTCGAGATCAAGGTGAAGGGTCGCGAGGAGCTGCTGCCGGTGAGTGCAGCGCACGCTCACCTGTTCCGGGAATCACACTAGCCTCTTCCTTTTGGCGGCGGACCTAAGGCCCGGCGGTGTATCCGATCGACACGCTTCCGCTCTCCGAGATACCCGAATTGTTTGTGTAGGAGAACCCGAGCGTGAGGGTGCCGCTCGCCGGAACGGCCGGCGCATAGGTCAGGTTCAGCTCACAGGAGCTCGAGCCGTTGACCGTCGCGCACGTGAACGTGCCTGAACTGCTGCTCCAACCGGAGGGCAACGGACTCAGCCCCGAGTTGATCGCAAAGTCGGTCGCCGGATTACCGTCGCTGGTCGTGAAGACGATCGCGACGGGCGTGGTGCTCCCGGTGGTCACGGATAGTGAGCTCGGGCTCGGAGTGGCATTGATCGTATTGTCGGTCGTTGCCACGTAGGGAATGTCGACCGTGCCCGTCTTGGCCTCTCCCGCATCATTGAGATAAGAGTAGCTAAGAGCGACCGTGCCGGAATCCGCGGCGGCAGGCGTGTAGCTGAGCGTGAGTTGGCAACCGTCACCGCTGCTCACGCCCGGACAGGCGAATGCAGTGCCCTGCGGGCTGCTCCAGCCCGCAGGCAGCGTCGAAAGTCCGCCCGTCACCTCGAGCGCCGTGGCCGGCCGGCCGTCGTCGGTCGTGAATGTGACGACGACGGAGGGGGAGGCCTGACCGACGATGGCGCTGACTTGCCCGGAGGGTGCCGCAGTGCCCACGACATTGTCGTCGGTCGTCGCCGCATAGGCGACATTGGCGGTCCCGAGGCTCACCGCGCCTGCGGCATCGAGGTAATAGTAATCGAGACTCAGCGTGCCACGCGCAACCGCCGTCGGTGCATAAGTGAGCGCGAGTTGACAGCCGTTCCCCGTGCTCACGCTTGCGCAGGTGAACGTCGTCGCCTTGCTACTCCATCCGGCCGGCAGGTCCGCGAGATCGGAGAGCACTACCAGGCCGCTGGCCGGCTGGCCGTCCGCCGTCGTGAACGTGATGCTGACCGGTTGCACTCCGCCCGACTGCACGGCGGTGATCTGCCCGCTCGGAGCGGCCGTCGCTATCACGTCTCCGTTGCTCGTTGCTGCATAAGGAATGTTGAGCGTCCCGGTGCGTGAGGCGCCCGAGTCGTCCACATAGGCATATTGGAGGGCGAGCACGCCGCTCGTTTGCGACGTCGGCGCGAAGCCGAGCAGCAGCTGACAGCCATTGCCGCTGCTGACAATCGCACATGAGAAACTGGAGGCGCCGCTGCTCCACCCGGCCGGCAGATTGCCGAGGTCGCTCGTGACCGTGAGCTGAGTGGCGGCGTTGCCGTCGTCGGTCGTGAAGTTGACGGCGACCGTCTGCTTCGCGCCGCCGACACCTGCGGCGACCTGGCCCGTGGGTGATGCCAGAGCCGCAACATTGTTGTTCGACGTCGCCGCGTAGGGGATCACGATCGAGCCACCGGGAGTCTCCGGCTCCTCGGCATCGTTGATGAAGATGTAATTGATCGTCAACGTGCCGCTACCGACGGCCGTCGGCGCGTAGTTGACCGTTGCGACGCAGCTGTTGCCGGCGCCGACGGCCCTGCAGTCGTAGTCGTCCAATCCGCTCCAGCCCGGCGGCAGCGTTGTGCCGGAAATCGCCAACCCGCCGATTGGCAGTCCATCGCTCGATGTGAAAGTGACCGTGAGCGTCTGATTGGCGCCAACCGTTACGGTAAAGGTCCCCGGCACGGAAGGCGTGGCGATGACTTTGTCCTGACTCCCACTCGGACTGCTCGGCGGGCCCGTTGCCACGCCTGTTGAATCGCCGCCGCCCCCGCCGCCACCACTAGTCGCTCCGGCGGGTACGCTCGCGGGACCGTCGCTTCCGGTGCTGCTGCCTCCATAGAATCCGCACGCGCTGAGGAGCGCCAGCAAAGAAAGACACAGCGGAAGTGCCTTGAATGCTTGCATGTTCGCGCCCCCGAGACAGCGAGCGTGCCGCCTAGCACCGAGGCGAGAGCGTACAACTGGGCTCGTTGGATCGACGCAGATAGTTTGTGAGCCTCGTCACGAACGAACGGAGGGCTCAGGCAATGTCAAATTTGAAGAGGCCACCGAATGTCTGCGTCCGGCGTCAGTCGGGTTGACAACTGTCAACCCCGATTCTTGACACCCGCGAATGTCGGCCGTCCGTAGGAGGCCGTAACCTCCTGCGCGTGGCAGCGGGATTCGGTGGCTCTCATGACATCAGCGCGTCCGTCTTGGATATCGTCGCTTCTGAGCGGTAGGGGTCGACAAGGCAGAAAGCGATGCCCGATCCGCAAGCGCTTCCCTAGCGTTCTGACGCTGCTGTGCACGCTCGGTGTGCTGGGAAGCCCGGCTGTAGCTGGCGCAGCCGGCACCCCGGTCTCACCGGTGGTCCGCGTCGCGGCGGGTTTTGTGCGCGGCGAGCGCGAGGGGGCAATCGACGTCTTCAGAGGCATTCCCTACGCGAAGCCCCCGATTGGAGTATTGCGCTTCCGACCACCACAGCCGGCGGCGCGGTGGAGCGGTGTCAGGCCAGCCGAGCGATTTGGCCTCGCCTGCCCCCAGCCGGCCGACGCCGCTATGGTAGGGAACGCCGCCAGCTATTTCGGTCCAACGAGCGAAGACTGCTTGACGTTGAACGTCTGGTCTCCCCACCAGGCGCACCGGGCTCCCGTCATGGTCTGGATTCACGGAGGCGGGGACCGATTCGGCTCCGGGTCATTTCCGATGTGGAATGGTGCGGCCTTTGCGCGCGACGGTGTGGTTCTGGTCAGCTTCAACTATCGACTGGGCGGCCTCGGTTACTTTGCCCATCCGTCGCTGACCGCGGAGTCATCGCGGAACGAGCCGTTGGGGAACTACGCGCTGATGGATCAGATCGCGGTGCTGCGGTGGGTTCAGCGCAACATTGCAGCGTTCGGAGGCGACCCGAGCAACGTCACCCTGTTCGGCGAGTCCTCGGGAGCCAATGACACGCTTTGGTTGATGACCGTTCGAGCGGCTCGGGGGCTGTTCCAAAAGGCGATCGTCGAATCTGCCGGTGGATGGATCGCGCCCGACACGCTCGCAGAGCGCGAGCGGGACGGCGTCAAGCTGGCACATCTCGCCGGCTTGGACGGATCTCGAGCGAGCGCGGCTGCGCTCCGTGCGCTCCCGGTAAGTGCATTCCTTGACCCCTCGTATACGTTCGACTTCGAGCCATTCATCGACGGGCGCTTGGTTACCGAGACGCCGACGCAAGCCTTTGCGCGCGCCCGCTTCGTGGGACGGCCAACGATCATCGGCTTCAATAGCTTCGAGGCCTCGGTCTGGCGCCCGAATTTCATTTCGGCACTCGATATTCCGATCGTCAAGCTGGCGGGTCTTTATCCGGACAACCTGACCACTGAGGCTTCGAAACGCTCGCTCTGGGGTGATCAGTACGATGGTGCACCCTCGCGCTGGATCGCGGCCCGCATCGCTACGAGAGCTCCGGCTTATCTCTATCGCTTCTCTTATGTGCCGCAGAGCCAACGGGGTCTTCTGCCCGGTGCGCCCCACGGCAGCGAGCTCCCCTTCGTCTTTGACAGCTGGGATCGATTTAACGGCGCAGTCGCGAGCCTGTACCGCCTGATGAGCGGAGGGAGATTCGAAGTGTCGGCCCAGGATCGCGCAGTAACGGCCCTCATCCACGGCTGCTGGGTCGCATTCGCGAAGAGCGGACGTCCGGATTGTCCGGAAGGACCCGTGTGGCCGCAGTACTCCATAACCGCCGACCAATTGATGGATTTCGACGTGCAGTCGACAGTCCGCAGCGGTGTACGCAAGGCTCAGTTCGATGCGCTCGAGCGCGAGCTGCTGCCACGCGTTCTCCACTCCTCGAAACCGTAGCTTCCGTCGGCTAATATGAGTGCACTTGGAGGCATGATCAGACGTGAGCAGGATTGACCTCACCGATCGCGCCCAGAGCGGCTCAACATCCGCGGGCGGGGAGTTCAACTGGGAGCCGTTCCTGTGGCTCTCCTATCTCATCCTGCTGTTCGTGCCGCTGACGTGGAACCAGACTGCTGAACAGTTTCGCACCTGGTTCTATCCCACACTGCTCAGTCTGCCTCTGTTCGTGGCGCTGTACTGGCGGGCTTATCGCCGGCGCTGGAATCTCGCGCTCATCGATTTGCTCCCGATGGCACTTTTCGGATACGTTCTCATCCCGTTCAACCCGCTCGCCTTCACCTACCTGGTTTACGCGGCGATCTTCGCGGCGTATGCGCTCCCCGGACTGCTGCGCCCCTTGCTGCTCGCGCTTGGATTTGTCGCTCTTCAGGCGGTCGAGATTGTCCTCATCCATCAGCCTTCGGTACCGCTCACTCTCGTCACTGCTACGGTTTTCATTACCCTCGCTTGCATCAACGGCCATCTCCGTATGGAAGGCAACCGAAAGAATACTGCTTTGAAGGTCTCGCAGGCGCGGGTCCGGCGACTTGCCGCAGTGGCCGAGCGAGCGCGCATTGGCCGCGATTTACATGATCTGCTCGGCCACACGCTCTCTCTGATCGCCGTCAAGGGATCGCTTGCCCAGAAGCTCGCCGTACGGGACCTCAGCGCCGCGATGCGCGAGATGGAGGACATTACGCGCACCGCACGCGAGTCCCTCACGCAGGTCCGCGCCGCCGTCGCCGGAATGCAGTCAGCGTCGCTCGAGGAGGAGGTCACATCCGCACGTGAGCTTCTCGAATTGAGTGGTATGACACTCAGCTGCCATCGCGACCCAACAGCACTCCCGGGTGAGGTCGAGAATGTACTCGCAATGGTCGTGCGGGAGGCCACGACCAACATCCACCGGCACGCCATGGCGAAGCGAGCCTCGATCGATATTCGTACCCAACTCGGCGCGGTGTCGCTCCTCGTCCACGACGACGGATGTGGTGGTGTCAGCGTGCGCGGAAGCGGGCTCACAGGCATCCAGTCGCGAGTCGACTCCCTCGGAGGAGTTCTCGATGTCGACTCGCCAGCCGGCCGGGGCACCACCCTTCGAGTCGAGCTGCCGCTCGATCGTCACACCGAGGGCCCCTCGACATCGGGCGAACCCGCTTCGGCGGAACCGGCCGGCACGTGATCCGAGTTCTACTCGCCGAGGATCAGGCCATGCTGCGCGGGGCATTGTCCGTGCTCCTGGGTCTGGAAGACGACATCGACGTTGTCGGCAGCGTCCCCGACGGATCGTCGGCTTGGACGCAGGCGCAGAAGGTGCGCCCGGACGTCATCATCGCCGACATCGAGATGCCGGGCCTTACCGGCATCGAGCTGGCTGCGCGAGTGAAGGAATCCGGCCTGCCGAGCAAGGTCGTGATCGTCACCACCTTTGCCCGCAACGGCTATTTGCGCCGGGCACTCGATGCCGGCGTCGTCGGATACCTCTTGAAGGACGCCCTGCCGGAGCAACTCGCCAACGCCGTGCGCACCGTGCACGCCGGGCGCCGTGCGATCGATCCCGAGCTCGCGCTCGATGCATGGGCGGAATCCGACCCACTCAACGATCGGGAGCGGGAGCTGCTACGGCTCGCCGGAGAGGGCCTTTCAGCAGCGGAGATCGCGACGCGCGTGAATCTGACTCACGGGACCGTTCGCACGTACCTCTCCGAGGCCACCGGAAAGTTGCATGCGCGCAATCGCATCGAGGCCTATCGGCTCGCGCGCGACAAGGGATGGCTGTAGCTTCGCAATGTCATCTCCGCATCGATCGGCCAATCCTTATCTTGCATGCTCCTCCGCGTGAGATCACGATTCGCTTTGCGTCATTGAGAGATTGCAAAACCATGCAGAACGCCGTCCTTTCCGAGCTGACACAGCGAGTGGGTGCCGACACGGTCATCGCGCCGGATAGGAGCAATCTTGCGCGCCACATACGAGATTTGTGCATCGAAGGAAACCCCGCCGTGGGGATCCTCGCGCTCACCTATCCGCGCACGACGCAGCAGGTCGCGGCGATTCTGAGCTACTGCAACGAGCACCGAATCGCGGTTCAGCCACAGGGCGGCATGACAGGCCTCGCCGGGGGGGGCGTTCCCGTACGACCATGTGTGGTCGTTTCACTCGAGCGCATGCGCGCTATCCGGGAACTCGATGCCGCCGCAGGAACGATCACCGTCGAAGCCGGAGTGGTGCTCGAGGCGGTACAGAAGGCCGCCGATGCCGCCGACCTTTTCTTCCCGCTCGATCTCGGAGGGCGAGGCTCGTGCCAGATCGGAGGCAATCTTTCCACCAATGCCGGCGGCAATCGAGTGCTGCGCTTCGGCATGGCGCGCGAGCTGGTGCTCGGAATCGAGGCGGTGCTGGCGGATGGCAGCGTCATCGATTCGCTCCGCAAGGTGATGAAGAACAACACGGGGTACGACCTGCGGCAACTTTTCATCGGCGCCGAAGGCACGCTGGGCATCGTCACGGCGGCGGTACTGCGTCTATTCCCCAAAGCCCGCAGCGTCTGTACCGGCATTTGCGCCGTGGACGATTACGCAGCCGTTCTCGAGCTGCTCAAGCGGGCCCGAGGAGGCTTCGGCTCGCAGCTCACCGCGTTCGAGGTCATGTGGCCGGAGTTCTATCGCCTTGCGACCGTGGAGCTCGGCCGTAGACCGCCGCTCGCGGAGGGATCCGGTGTCTATGTGCTGATCGAGACCATGGGGCTCGATGCCGGGACGGATCAGGAGCGCTATGAAGCCGTGATCGGCGAGGCACTGGAGGCCGGCATCGTCAAGGACGCGGTCATCGCGCGGTCACAGCGCGAGGCGACCGAGTTATGGACCGTGCGAGACTCCCCCGGCGAGTGGCAACGCACGCGGCACTGGCCTCAGCTCGGGTTCGACGTAAGCGTCCCCACGGGTGAGATCGCTGCACTGATGGACGAGATCGAAGCCGAGCTCACTTCCCGCTGGCCGCAACTGACGACGGTGTACTTCGGCCACGTGGCCGACGGGAACCTGCACGCCTCCGTGCGGATGTCGGGCCATTCGGTCCCGGAGCGGGAGATCGAGGATGCTGTCTACGCCATCACCTCTCGGCGTCGAGGCTCGATCTCGGCTGAGCACGGGATCGGCTCGCTGAAGCGACCGTCCCTGCACTATTCGCGCAGTCCACAGGAGCTCGCCCTGATGCGCGCGATCAAACACGCGATGGATCCGAACGGGATCATGAACCCGGGGAAGATTCTATAGCGCAGCCCGAAGGTGCGACGGGGCGAAGGAGACCAATGCGTCAAGCGTGCCCTCATGTTCGCAAACGAGTCGTCTTCGCGCTGACGGTCGCGCTGGTCGTTGCTCTGGGTCCCTGCGCCTTTGCGCAAACCGCCTCCGGGGACCCTCCAGCCGCAGAGACGCTGTGGCTGAGCGGGAATGCGCTGAAGATCAAGACCAACATCTATCAAAGCGCACGGTTGAGCAGTCATCCCACTCTCGTCGTCGTGCTTCACGGTGATTTACTCGGATTCCGCCAGATTCCTCCCTCGACCTACCACTACGTCTTTGCCGACGCTGCGACCAGAAAGATCGAGGACGTGGTGGTGGCGGCCGTGCTGCGTCCGGGCTACAGGGATCATAGCGGGGAGCGCTCGGACGGAAATGCCGGGCTCGCGACAGGCGACAACTACACGCCCGAAGTGGTAGACGCGGTGGGCGCCGTCATCGCCCAACTCAAGGCGAGATTCCATCCTGCGCACACCGTGCTGGTGGGGCACTCGGGCGGCGCGGCGATTACCGGTGACCTGTTGGGCCGGCTGCCCGCGGCGGTCGATGGCGCGCTTCTGGTGTCCTGCCCCTGCGAGCTCGCCGCTTGGCGCAGGTACATGATGCGAAAACAGAACAACAACCCAATCTGGTCGATGCCCATCCACTCGCTTTCGCCGCAAGAGCTCGCAAGCAAGGTCTCCCCTGGGGAGCATGTCACCGTGCTCGTCGGGGCTGAGGATGATGTGGCGCCGCCGTGGATGAGCAGGCGCTATGCCCAGGCTCTGAAGGAACACGTCAGGCACGTGAACCTGACCATCGCGCCGGGTTTGGGCCACGAGATTCTCCTGGAGCCGGTCACCTACGAGGCGCTAAACGGCCTGGTCGAGAGTCTCAGACGGCACGGCACGAGGTGAGCACGCGCTCGAGGCACCCGAACGCACGCATGCAACCATTTGCGCGTCTCGTGCATCCTATGAGGGGTCAACGAACGTATTACTCCCTGGAGAACCGTTTTCCCTGACCTGGCCGCCGGAGAGACCGATGTACTCCGCTAGATCTGCCGCTCGCCCCCCCACGGTCCTTTTGACTCAGGACGACGCGCTGAGTCTCCTCGAATATTGGCACACCAGCGCCGAGCCGCTGATGCTTGTGCACCGCAGACCGGACGAGCGTGTCACTCGGATTGGACGGGGTCGTGTTCGGAGTGCGACGGTGCAGGAGTTGCGGATCGAGACGCCCCATGGGCCATTACGAATCACGATGCACTCAGCCGACTTCGAGTTCCGCACGCTCGCAGGTGCCGCAACACCATGCGTTCGCAAGACCCCCGCGGACGGTCTGCTGATTCATCTGGGACCCGATCATTGGGCGTTTCTCCGTTCCGCTCCTGAGTTACCGAGATCGAACGGTTCCGGTGCCATGCGGCGCGGCGGTGAATGCCGGCAGCTGCTCGGCCATCGCAGACAGAGAACCCAGGCGCGGAAATTCCGATTCGCGAACGATCCCCGGTAGCATGCACTGAGTGAAGTGCCAGGCAATGGCCGTTGCGACCTCGGCCGCGCCCATCGACCGGTCCCCGTCGGGCCGCTTCCGGCGGACGAGGTCCGCCTCGAGTTCCTGGTACCCCGCGTTCAGCTGTCCGGAGATCCGAGCGACCCAGGGCTCGTGACGCTTTTCCGGCGGGCGTAGCTCGTGCTCATAGATGAGCTGCACGCTTTTCTCGCAGGCCGCGAGCGCAAGACCGATGGTCCGCAGTGATGCCACACGCTCCGTCAGCTCGCGTGGCATCAGGGATCGGGGAGCGGCCAGCCCCTCGGCATAATCCAGGATGAGAGTCGAATCCATGAGCACCGTGCCGTCGTCGCATAAGAGTGTCGGCGCCTTCACCACGGGGTTGATCGCGCGGAACGCCTCGAATGTGCTGAACACGGACAGCGCGCGATGTTCGAACGGAATTCCGAGCAGCTGCAGGGATACCGCGACCCGGCGAACATAGGGTGAGTCGAGCATTCCGATGAGCTGCATGGAGGCACACCTTTGGTTTTAGTGAGATGATGCGCAGAGTACAAGCGTTTGGAGGACAGGCCCGTGCACCGGACGTTCAACGCCATCATGCGAATCGTGAGCAGCCTCATCGGGCTGCTCATGATCGTCGTGGGAATCATCTGGATCCTTCAGGGACTCAATCTTGCCTTCCGCGTGGGGTTCATGGTCGGCGAGAAGCGCTGGGTCCTTTTTGGCGCCATCCTTGCGCTGGTGGGCATCGCACAAGTCATCTGGAGCAACACGCGCCAGGCAACGAGCCTTCGCCCTTCCTGACAGCCCGCCGCCAATCGGACGACTCGATGTGGAATATTGCCGCCACTCGGCCATGACTCCCCTACCGATTGCCGGTCAGCACGAGAATCGCGCCGATGAGTGCACTCGCGGGACGCTCGACAAGCCGGGCGAACAGGTCTAGACGGAATCCAAACTGGGCGGCAAGGAGGGGTAGTACGAAGAGCACACTGATGACGATCGACATCCCGTAGCGCCCGAGGCGCGCGAGTGGTGCCGCGAGAAAGTCCGGGAGCAGACCGACGGCGACCCGTCCGCCATCGAGTGGAGGTATCGGAATCAGATTGAAGAGGGCGAGGATCACGTTGAGCTCGATCGCATTGGCGAAGTTCGCCAGGAACCAGCGTCCAGTTTCCGGCGGCAAGAAGGCAACCCCGTGGACCAGCAGCGCGGCGACGGTTGCGAGCACGAGATTCATGGCAGGACCCGCCGCCGCTACCGAGACCATATCGCGGCGTGGATTCCGCAGACGCTCGAACCTCACGGGCACCGGTTTGGCGTACCCGAACAGAAAGGGGGCGTGCATCAGCAGCAACAGCGCGGGCAGCGCGATCGTGCCGATGGGATCCACGTGCTTCAGAGGGTTGAAGGAGACCCGCCCGAGCTGCCATGCAGTATCGTCCCCACGGAGCTTCGCCACGTAGCCGTGCGCAGCCTCGTGGAGTGTGATCGCAAGCAGCGCCGGTATTACCCACGTCGAGGCCACATACAGTGTGCTGTTGATGAAATTCTCCTCCGAAACTTCCAGTTCCAAGTCGCGGCGCGCTCGAGCTTGCGCACCGGGCTCGAACGCACCCCTACTTGGCGAACATTCGGTTCTCTGCGAGGCCGTATTCGGCCTCGAGCCGCCTGGCGGCGACCTGCGCCCCATCCCAGCCGATCTTCTGCGAGAGCGCCTGCGCCCGAACCGCCACAGCCGGATCGAGGGCTTTTCGAAGGGCGTCGGTTACAGACTCCGTTGTGAGCGTCGCATGGGGCGTGCTGGTCCCAATCCCGAGATCCACAATGCGACGAGATCCACAATGCGACTGGCCCAGTAAAACTGGTCGCTGAACATCGGTGTGACGACCTGGGGGATGCCGGCGCGGGCCGCTGCGGCAGTACTTGCGGCTCGAGTCACTTGCAGCCGGCATGCTGCCGAAGCCGACATAAATGGGAGGTTGCCCGCGTCGGAGAAACGCTTCGAGGTCGCTCGGGAGCGGCGCGTCATCCCCGAGCACCCACGCGCCCGTCTGGAAAATCTCCCGACCGGGGCTGACCGTCGCCGGGGCGAGCGCGACATCGGCCGCAAGCCACGTGTGATCGGTGAGGACGTAGTCGAGCACGTCATCGATTGGGTCCAGGCCGAGCCGGCCGCGATTCTGGTTGATGCGCTGCAGCGCGCGCTCGTTCCACGCACGGGCTGTATTGCGCCAGCGCTCTTCAATGCTCGCGGACCTGTCCGCATCCGTAGGCTGACCCGGCACCGGTGGGGGCGCGTACTGGTGCGCGTTGGCGCCGACGATCATATCGCAGCCGTCAACGACCGCGCTGATGGTCTCGAATT